>CAYWBS010000135.1:0-7452 GCA_964456215.1 uncultured Hyphomicrobiaceae bacterium | reverse complement strand
GGATTTCTGATTCATATTTATTCCATCGGATATATGCATAACGATCGCGGTTTCTGGCGTTTCTTTGCATATATGAATCTCTTTATCTTTACGATGCTTAATCTCGTGCTCGCCGATAACTTCCTTCTTCTTTTTCTCGGATGGGAAGGTGTCGGACTTTGTTCATACTTGCTCATCGGGTTTTGGTATGAAAAGAAATTCACAGGTGATGCGGCAAAGAAGGCAGCCGACCACGGTATTACGATTGTCATCGAAAATATCGAGGACAAGGATCCGGCCGAGCGTGTGGCGCTTGCAGCGTCTTTCGCCAGTCCGGCCGTCAAGGTATCTCTGGATACAGGGCATGCGCATTATGCCTATGGCGTTACTGGAGCCCCACCGGTAGACGTTTACATACGTGAGGCCGGCAACGCCCTCGCCCACGTCCATTTGCAAGATGCTGACGGGTTCGCCGATCGGCACTGGCAGATCGGCCATGGTAACATCTGCTGGCCGTCGGTCTTTCAAGCACTACGTGAACTTGATGAGATGCCGCGACTGATCATCGAGATGAATAATATTGCGGACGCGTTGCCGTCGGCCAAGTGGTTGGAGATGCGCAATTTGGCGATGTAAGCGGCGCCCGAAGGCCGCGGCCCCGTTCGACAAGGTCGCGTTCGCCGTCGTCGGCCAGCCGCACGACAGGTATGTCGCTGGCCGGGGAGATCGCCGCCTTGGGACGGATCGCGGCGGCACGATTGGCGGACACGCGAAGCAGCAGAATGACCGTTTGGCGCGTTAAGGTCTGGGAGGACCGATTGGATACTGGGTCAGTCCGACTAGTGTGATCGTCCGGTGGCAGGAAGCCGCCGAGCAGCCCGGAGCTGACAATATTCCCCGCTACTTCATTTCATGGGCTGGGAGGGGACGCCGAGCCGCCGCCACGAGACGCAGGAGAAGATCACGCATAGTCGCATTCTCTTTCGGGGTGAGAAGTTTATTGAAATGGTCCTCGATAGCCTGGCTGTAAACTGTCCACATCTCCGCCCGCTTCCTCTGTCCTGACCTGGTCAGCACGGCGTAGGCCCCGCGCCGGTCCGAACAGTCGCGGTCGCGGTCAACAAGCCCCGCTGCCTGCAATCGATCTACGAGGCGTGTGAGATTGCTGCGCGAAATGACCGTTCGTTCAGCAAGCATGTGCATTCTGAGCCGCTGTTCCGGGGCCCGCTCTAGCGCCCACAATACGTCGTACCAACTGAGTTCGGGCAGTCCGGCCGCGCGAAGCCGCTCCTCGACGCGAGCGACGAGAACGGCGTGCGTCGTCAAAAAGGCGGCCCAAGCCGACGTACTGCCCCCGGGTGCTTTTGCCTTTCTGTGTCTTCCGTCTTTTCGATTTTCTATTGTCCCGGCCTCTCGAAATTGTGATTTGCAGTTCGTCACGCTGGTTCTAAATACTAATTGCAATTGCAATAATCGTTATTGCGATTATACGATATGTAATAAAAGGAGACAAGTCATGCCACGTACCATCACTCGCGATGAGCTTCAGGCCAGCCTGGCGACGCCGGCCGCACCTGTTCTGCTCGAAGCGCTGCCCGCAAAATACTATTTGGACGGCCATCTGCCGGGAGCGCTGCACATGCCGCATGACCGCGTCACAGCATTGGCGCGAGATATCATCCCGAACTCACAAGCTGAGATCGTCGTCTATTGTGCGTCGGATACATGCCGGAACTCTCATATTGCAGCTCAGGCTCTAGCCAGACTCGGCTATGGAAATGTCAGCATCTACGCTGGCGGAAAAAAGGATTGGATGGAGGCTGGTCTACCAGTCGAACAAGGCGGCACCGTCCAGGCGGCAGCATAATCAGCCGTTCATTGACACAGCAATACCGGTCAGATGACGCTGACGCACCTCAGGTCTTAGCGTCATTTGGCCGCGTGCGTGGATAGGCCTTGACCATCTTGAAAGTGCACCCGACCAGGCTGAGAATTAACAAGACAGCCCATAAGTTCCGTCCTTGCACTACCGTGCCGCCGTCGCCAATCCGCCGAGCCCGTTATAAAAAGCGAACACCGCCACGCGCTCCCGCCAATGGCTTATTGGCTTCGATCATCAAAATTGGCTAAGAAACATGTAAAGTCGTGGGCCCGAATCTCCTGGTGAGTTCATAGCCCTGCGAATATCCCAATCGTATTTGCCATGTCAGAAAATCTGAGCAATCTTTTCCTGGCGAACCTTTCGCGGCCGAACCCGGCGGTGATCGATCTGCGCGACCCTGACCGGCCAATCACGCGGAGCTATGCGGAGCTTAACCAACGCATCGGTGCGGTTGCGCGCGGCCTGCGCAAGCGTGGTTGTTCGCGGGGTGAGACAGCCGCGATCCTATCGCTCAACCGCGTCGAGATTATCGAATCGTTTTTCGGCATCGTGCGTGCGGGCTCAGTGCCGGTGCCCGTCAATATAAGGCTTGCCAAAGACACGATCGAATTCATTCTGAAGGATGCCGGCACGAAAATTCATATCGCAGACTCAAATGGCGCGGCACTGTTGCCGGATACGTTAAGGCCCGTAACGTTCGGCGAAGACTATGAAGATTTTCTCGACTATGGACCATTCGCGACCGAACCTGTCGGTAATCAGGATTTGTGTGGAATGCCCTATACGTCCGGGACAACGGGCCGGCCAAAGGGCGTTTATCTCACGCACGCCGGTCAGAGCTGGGCCGCTCACTCGATTGCCAAACACCGCCGCTTGAGTGCCGAAGATCGCGCGCTGATCTCTGCGCCCCTCTTCCACAAAAATGCGCTCGTCGCCATCAAGACGGGATTTGTTGCCGGCGCCACGCTCGTGATCCTGCCCCGGTTCGACGCGCGAACAGCCTTGCATGCCATTCACGACTATAAGATCACCATGCTCACCGGGGTTCCGACAATGCTCTACATGCTGATGGCGGAAACCGACCTCGTCGAAAAACTCGACCTTTCGAGCGTGACAACGGTATCGATGGGCTCGGCGCCGGCATCGGAGACCCTTATCCGTCGCATTGAAAAAACGTTTGTGAACTGTACCGTGCGTTTCAACTACGGGATTACCGAGGGGGGACCGATCATGGCCGGCTGGTTCCACCCGGAAGGCAAACCGGCGCCGATCGGCAATGTTGGCTATCCGATGCCTGACTGCGAATTGCGTTTTGAAGACGGTCCGAACGACAGGGAAGGCGAATTGATCGTCCGCAATCCCGGCGTTGCCATTGGCTATCACAATCTTCCCGATGTAAGCGCTGAAAAATTCGACGATGGCTGGTTCCGGACAGGCGACATATTGCGCCAGGACGACGATGGCTGGCTGTTTTTCGTTGGCCGTGTCGACGATATGTTTGTCTGCGGCGGAGAGAACATCTTTCCGAGCGAAGTCGTGCTCCGTCTGGAACGCTATCCGGCAATCGCGCAAGCCGTCGTTCTGCCATTCGATGACGAGCGAAAAGGACAGATCCCTTATGCGTTTGTAAAGCGGGCGGAGAACTCCACCGTCACCGAGGAAGAAGTCCGCCAGTTCGCCCTGGAGAACGGTCCGGCTTACGCTCACCCTCGACGTGTCTATTTTGTTGATGAATTTCCCTTGAGCGGTACCAACAAAATCGATCAGGCCGCGCTTCGGCGGCTCGCGGAAACGTCTCGGCCCAATCCTCAACCCGCTCATTAAACCAGGATTAACAGCCCCAATAGCGGAGGAATATCCGTGTCCGAAAACAAAATGACCTTTGAGGCACTCCATGAGCGTATGCTGAAAGCGCCATTCCACCGCTGGTTAGGCCTCGAACTGAAGGAGTTGAATGACGACGGCATCAAAGTCGCCGTCAAATGGCGCGAGGAATTCGTCGTCAACGCGGAACGCGGATATACCCATGGCGGCATTCTGGCGACCGTGATCGACATCGCCGCGGACTATGCTTTGGCCGCCAAATTGGGCCGGCCGGTTCCAACCATCGATATCAGGGTTGACTATCACCGTCCCGCCAAAGGAAATCTCATCGTCGAGGCCCGTCCCATCAGGCTGGGGGCGGCATTTTGCACGGCGGAAGCGGAAGTCTATGACGAGTCTGAAAAACTGGTGGCCAGCGGCAGAGGCGTCTACGCTTCGGGCAACTAAGGGGCATTCGCTCTAACAGCTTTGGATTTACGCGAGAGGAAAAAACCATGCGGGCAAGCGTGCTCTATGAACATGGAGGTTTGGACGCGTTCAAGCTGGTCGATGATTTTCCCGATCCCGAATGTGCCGCCGATGGCGTCATCGTCAAAGTGAAGGCGTCATCGCTTAACTATCACGACATATTCACCCGGCGCGGCATGCCGGGCATTTCATTGCCGTTTCCGATTATCGCCGGTTTGGATGTCGCCGGTGAAATCGCCGCCGTCGGCGGCGAGGTCTCGGGTTGGTCCGAGGGCGACCGCGTCTTGATCGACCCGAGAAACCGCGTCGAACACAAGCTGGTTGGCGAAACAATGCCGGGCGGGCTTGCGGAATACTGCGCGGTCCCCGCCCACCAGCTGGTGAAAATTCCCGATGGCGTCTCATTTCCGCAGGCCGCCAGCCTGCCGGTCGCCTATGGTACGGCCCACCGCATGATGATTACGCGCGGCAAGGTATCAAGCGACGATATCGTGCTGATACTCGGTGCGAGTGGCGGCGTCGGCACCGGCGCGCTGCTTCTTGCAAAAATGGCGGGCGCCGAAACGGTGGTTTGCGCAAGCAGCGAGGAGAAACTTGACCGGCTTAAAGAACTCGGCGCCGACAGAGGGATCAACTACGTCGAGACGGATTTCGTCAAGGAGATTTGGGCCGCCTACCAAAAACCGCACCGGCGAAAATTCGAAGGTGGCGTGACGATGGTCGTCAATTTCACCGGCGGCGACACTTGGGTCAAGTCGATGAAATGCCTGCGCCGCGGCGGCAAATTGTTGACCTGCGGCGCCACGGCAGGCTTCGATCCAAAGACGGATCTTCGCTACGTCTGGAGTTTCGAGCTGGATATCCTCGGCTCAAACAGTTGGGAACCGGAAGACCTGACGGCGCTCCTAGGGTATATTGACGAAGGTAAGATCACCGTTCCGATCGACAATACATTCGGCCTAAGCGAAGTGCCCGAAGCGATGCGGATGATCGAGGAGCGCGAAGTGTTCGGGAAGATCATTGTCGACCCCAGCGCTTGAAGCCCCATGCCGACGCGGTCGCCCGGTCCCGATGCGCGACGGCATATGGCGCTCGGACCTAGCGAAGCAGAATATCTTCTTTCATCTTGTGCGCCTTTTCTGCCGCCTCCCGCCAGCGCCTGACGATCCCTGCATCGATATCAAAGAGATCGAGCACGCGGCCGACCGTATGATCGACGATATCGTCAGCGGTTTCCGGGCGGCTGTAAAAGCCGGGCACCGGCGGCGCAATGATGGCGCCGGCTTCGGCCAAATTCGCCATTGACCGCAAATGCAGCGCGTGGAGCGGTGTCTCGCGAACCACGAGCACCAGCCGGCGCTTTTCCTTCAGCACCACATCGGCGGCCCGCGTCAAGAGCGTGGACGTTACCCCGGTGGCGATTTCCGACATGGTGCGGATGGAGCAGGGAATTACGATCATGCCAATGGTGCGGAAGGAGCCGCTGGAAATCGGGGCGGCAATATCAGTGACCCGGTGGACCTTGTCGGCGAGCCCATGCAGATACTTGCGTTTCACGTCTGTTTCATAGGCAAGCGTCAGCTCGGCGGCCTTCGACATGACGAGATGAACCTCGATATCGAGCGGCTTCAGGACCTCTAGCGTGCGAATTCCCAAAATGGCGCCCGAAGCGCCACTCATGCCAATAATAATTCGTTGCTGGTGAGCCATGGACGCTATGCTAACAGTCTGCAATCTGTCTCCATAGGTCTTTGTTATGACGCCCACCGATCATGTTCAATCCGCGGCGGGAACCATCGTTAAGGACGACGGAATCCGGCTCGCCTACACGCGCGCGCCTGGGTTCCGCCCCGGCGTCCTCTTCCTTGGCGGATTTCACTCGACTATGGAAGGCGTAAAAGCGCGTGCCCTTGATAGCCATTGCCGGGCGCGCGGCCGGGCGTTTTTGCGGTTCGACTATTTCGGTCACGGACTGTCCGACGGCAACGCCGAGGGCGGGACGATCGGCCGATGGACGTCGGACGCGCTTTTCATGCTCGACAATTTAACGGACGGCCCGCAAATCCTTGTCGGCTCCAGCCTCGGCGGCTGGATCGCACTGCTCACGGCCATGGCGCGGCCCGACCGGATAGCCGCCATCCTATGCATATCCGCGGCAGTGGATTTCACCGAGCATGTCCACGACGTCCTGTTTGACGACGAGGCGCGGCTTGAACTCGAACGCGAAGGGCGCGTGCTCGTTCCCGATTGTCACGGCGGCGCACCGTTCGCGATCACCAAGAACCTCATCACGGAAGCGCGTCAACATCTGCTGCTCCCTCGCCGTAGCATTAATATAAACGTTCCGGTCTGGCTCATTCACGGCCAGCAAGACCGGGATATTCCCTGGAAGACGAGCTTGAAGCTTGCGGAAAAAGTCGCCGTCGACGATGTAGAGGTCGGCTTGATCAAGGATGGCGAACACGAACTTTCCCGGCCACGGGATATCGAGCGCTTGTTGCAGACGTTTGATCGTCTTGCCGCCAATTTGCAGGAGACCTAAAGGGCTCACCCTATGCCTTGACGATACGCAATCTCACGCCCATGGCGTCATCCGGCCCAAAGACAATCCCGCCATCCGATTGACTGAGCGGCGCGATATCGGCCCGGCTGAGCTCCCCGCCGACATGTGACAAATCTTCCGTCGCCAGGGTCACGGATTCGACGCATGGCAGCGCGGCAAGGCCATCGCCGCCGGCCGCAAAGCGTGGTTCGCGATGGGCACGAAATCTCAGCCAGCCGCGGTCCAGCCTGATAATCATGCCGTCCGCCTCCGGTTCCGCCGGACGGCCGACAAAGCGGGCGAAGTTTTCAGCGCTTGCTCGCGGGTCGTCGCCCGCCAGTGTCACGCCCAGAAGCCCGGTAATGCCCAGACGATTGGCCACATATCGCGGCTGCCACATATGCCCGGGCGTATGATGCGCCAGGACCTGTATGCGGGCTTCCGTTACCGCATCGAATGCGGCGCGCAGCACTGTGAACGCGATCTCGGCCTCGCTGCCGTCTTGCGCCTCAATGGCTCGTCTGAGGTTGACGACCGGCTGCAGAGAAAATCCCGCAGCCTCGATCCGGCGCGCCTCCGCCCGCGGATTTGCAACGGAAAACGCGAGCAGATGGACGCCGATATGCTTTTCTATCGAGCTCTGCATATGGCGGCGGACTGGCGTATCCAAATCCCCATAGGGCGTCAGGATTTCCAGGTAACCGGTGCGCAACATGATTAACCTGTTGGCGCTGCCCATGGGGCGCAACGCGCCGGA
>CAYWBS010000134.1:3108-7469 GCA_964456215.1 uncultured Hyphomicrobiaceae bacterium | reverse complement strand
TGGGGACGTCTTGAGTACGAATCCGGTGATCGCGACGGATGAGCCGACGGCCGATCTATCTCTGACGGCAGCAATTTCGGCGCGCGGGTTCGTGCCCGATAGTCGCCTAGTCACTTTGACGGCGGCGCATTCGGCCGCGTACCGGGGTTTGGGTGCTGTCGTGCCCGGCCTTCCCGCATCTGGCAAGACCGTCCCAGTGGCCTCGGCGGCGACAGGCTCCTTCGATCGATCGCAATCGGAAGGCGCCCGGGCAGACGCTCAGCGAACGAGCGGCGATCGGGCGGATAGAGCAATCGATCTCGCCCGCGGGCCCCGATCGAAGGCGCCGCTGCGAATTCTGGTAACCCGGCGGACGGGGCGTGAACGCGTGGTCGATGTGCAACGCCTATTAAGCGAACTCCAATATGAGCCGGGGGCTGTGGACGGAGTGCTCGGGCGCATGACCCGCGCGGCGATCAGGAAATTCCAGAGCGATCGGGATTTGCCGCAAACCGGAGAGGTTAGCGAGGCGCTGATCGCCGGACTCTACCGCGCGGCCGGGAAAGGTGACGTCAAGGCAGGACATTTGTATGTCCGTCAGAATCACAAGAATGTCTTTGATGTGGCGGTAAGTGTTAAGGACCCCGGCAAGCCGCTCGGAACACACATATTCACCGCGTTGCATTTTGTCAAAGGCGCGGAGACAACGCGGTGGACAGCGCAAACGATCAAGGAGCGGGTTGATCCGTCCGCCAAGGCTCGGCGCGAGAAGGCGAACGACTTGGCTTCGCCGCCGGTCGCCGCTTCAACCTCGGGTGAAGCGCTGGAGCGCATCGAAATTCCGGAGACGGTGAGGGCGCTGATCTCGGAAATGTTGACGCCCGGGTCCTCTTTGATTGTATCGGACAGTGGCATCATGGCCGGGGTGGCCGGTGGCGGCACGGACTTTGTCGTGCGGGCGCTTTGAGGGGATTTGGCGAGCGCGGCAGCCGCCGCGCCGGCGATGCCGCGCTCGCGCTCCATGGATCAGGAATTGGTGCCTTGTGACCGCCGAGCGCTGCCCGGATGCCGGGCGGTATCGATCTTTGTCGATCGGGCAAAAGGCGGCACACCGCGCCCGCTTCTATGGTCATCTTACGCAAAAATTTACCAATACCGTGTAATCTGTGATGACGGAGTGGGGGAGTGTAATGGCGCGGGTTTTGGCGACGATATTTCTGCTCGCCCTTGGCGTTGGATCATCGATCGTTTTGGTGAGCGCATTCATCGGCACGGGCCGGCTGCTCGTCGCCGAATCGCCTGACGTCGCAGTGCGCGCGGATGATGTGTCCTACCTGGTCTTTGCCACTTTGTCCTTTCTTGGCTTCTTGTCGCTGTTCACGTTCACGTTACGTAGCGTTCCACTCATGGTTAACAATTTCTTCTCAAGAAATAAGGACCGGTTCGCGGCCTTCTTTCTCGGCCTTTTGGTGTGCCTTCTCTTCATCATGACCTGAGAGGCGCCGTTTCCGGTATCCCGGCAGCCGGCTTGGCGCCTGCTTGCAGCGTTGGGTGGATTTTGCATCCAGCGGGAAAGCTGACGATTTGTTGTGGTATGCCGGACGTGGAAGTTCGGTCCGCCGGCCGCCACCGCCGGGGGACTAAAGCGGGCGTTCAATAAGAAATGGGGCGGCCGGAACCGCCCCATCGTCAATTCGCGCGCCGCAATTGCTAGACGCTGTAATAAAGGTCGAATTCGACAGGATGCGGCATTTGCTCGTAGCGCTCGTTTTCCTCTTCCTTAAGCGCGATATAGGCGTCGATCTGGTCGTCGGAGAAAACACCGCCCTTCTTGAGGAAATCCCGGTCGGCATTGAGACAGGCGATCGCTTCGCGAAGAGAGCCGCAGACCGTCGGAACACCTTGCAGCTCCTCCGGCGGCAAGTCGTAGAGATCCTTGTCGATAGGATCGCCGGGATGGATTCGGTTCTCAATACCGTCAAGTCCAGCCATAAGCATGGCCGAAAAGGCGAGGTAAGGATTGCAGGACGGGTCCGGGAATCGCACTTCGACACGCTTGCCCTTCGGCGAAGGCGAATGCGGAATGCGGCAGGCCGCCGATCGGTTGCGAACGGAGTAGGCGAGCAGCACCGGCGCCTCGTAACCCATTACCAGACGTTTGTAGGAATTGGTCGACGGGTTGGTGAAAGCATTGAGCGCCTTGGCATGTTTGATCACGCCGCCGATATAGTACAAGCACGTTTCGGAAAGATCGGCATATTGATTGCCGGCGAAGACCGGACCGCCGTCTTTCCAGATCGACTGATGACAGTGCATGCCCGAGCCATTGTCGCCATAGACCGGCTTCGGCATGAACGTCGCCGTTTTGCCGTATGCCTGGGCAACATTGTGAACGACATATTTGTAGAGCTGAAGCTTGTCGGCCATTCGCGTCAGCGTATCGAAGCGCATGCCGAGCTCGTGCTGGGCGGCGCCGACTTCGTGGTGGTGCTTTTCGGTCGTGATGCCCATGTCCTGCATGACGCTTAGCATTTCCGAACGAATGTCTTGTGCGCTGTCGACCGGATTTACGGGAAAATAGCCGCCTTTGGTCCGCGGCCGGTGACCGAGATTTCCCATCTCATATTCGGTGTCCATATTGGACGGCAGTTCGGTAGAGTCGATCTTGAACCCGGTATTGTAGGGTTCAGACGCGAAGCGCACATCATCGAAAATAAAGAACTCGGCTTCCGGACCGAAAGTCGCCGTGTCGCCGGTGCCGGTGGATTTAAGATAGGCTTCCGCCCTTTTTGCCGTCATCCTGGGATCGCGATTATAAGCTTCGCCGGTAACCGGCTCCAGTATGTCGCAGAAAATCGCCATGGTGGTCTGCGCGTAAAACGGATCGATATGATGCGTTTCGGCGTCCGGCATGAGGGTCATGTCGGACTCGTTGATTGCCCGCCATCCAGCAATAGATGAGCCGTCAAACATCACGCCGTCGGCAAATGTATCTTCGCCGACCAATCCGGTGTCAATCGTGACATGCTGCATCTTGCCGCGCGGATCCGTGAAACGCAGATCGAGAAATTTGACGTCCTCGTCCTTGATCTTTCTTAGCACTTCGCTAGCGTCTGCCATTGTTACTCCCCTGAGGTTTGTGTGCGTGGTTTGGTTTGAGCCGCGTTACTGGCGGTAAGTCGTGAATTCCAGTGCCTGAAGGGCCGACGATGGTGGCAAGGTGTTTTTGCGGCTGGCGAACGTGAACTGGCGCCCCTGTCAAATAGCGTCGGCTCCGGTTTCGCCGGTACGAATTCGTATTGCCTGCTCGATCGTGAAAACGAAGATTTTGCCGTCCCCGATGCGTCCCGTTTTCGCCGAGTTTTGAATCGCCTCTATGGCTTTATCCACCATATCGTCAGCAAGCACGATCTCGACTTTGACCTTCGGCAGAAAGTCGACAACGTATTCGGCGCCGCGATAAAGTTCCGTGTGCCCCTTCTGACGGCCAAACCCCTTGGCTTCCGTTACAGTAATTCCCTGCAATCCCACCTCTTGAAGGGCTTCTTTCACCTCATCCAATTTGAAGGGCTTGATGATCGCCTCTATCTTTTTCATATGTGAAACCGTCCCTATACCTGAATACCGCCGCGCGCGAAGCCTAATCGTTAATAAACGGCAAATAGCACAGCCCGTGCCAACAATTGTCAGGGAAATTTTTCAACAGAAGATCAATGACTTAGGCCAATGCGCGCCGCGATTGGACGGGGCAGGCCGGAAAACCCGCCTATTGTTTAAGCAATATGCCTAAAAAAGCGGCAGCTTGATTTCTGCCCCAGATTCAAGGACTAAATTTCAGGCGTCTGGCAAAACAGCGGTTCGGGCAAAGGGGTCTTGCCTCCGCGCCGGAATTATCGCCAATATGAATCCGTTCCATGGGTTGGTCGCGTACAAGTTCGGCCGGGACCTGTACTTCACTGGAGAGGGACGTTTTGAAAATCCTTTCATTGGACCATTTTGTTCTGACGGTTGCCTCCGTCGAGCGCACGATCGCGTTTTATGAGCGCGTATTGGGGATAGGTCATGAAGTGTTCGCCGGCGGTCGGCGGGCGTTGAGATTTGGAAATCAAAAAATCAATCTGCATGAGACCGGCCGCGAGTTTTCCCCAAGAGCGAAAGTGCCGCAGCCGGGATCCGGCGATTTTTGTCTGCTGGTCGACAGTCTGAGCGAAGCGATAACCGGTCTCGAACGCCACGGCATCGAGATTGTCGAAGGACCGGTCGAAAAGACCGGCGCGGCCGGTCCTCTGCTGTCCGTCTATATTCGCGATCCCGACAATAATCTCGTGGAGCTTTCCGAGGTTCAGCGCGGGCCGGGCGTCTGACATGACCTTCGAGCTTCT
>CAYWBS010000134.1:0-3098 GCA_964456215.1 uncultured Hyphomicrobiaceae bacterium | reverse complement strand
GACCATCGAATCGGGGGTCGCGGGCCTTGCTCTCATGGAGGCCGCCGGCCGGGGCGTCGCCGGAGCCGCGCTCGAGGATTATCCCGATGCGCGCCGAATAGCGGTTCTCTGCGGGCCGGGAAATAATGGCGGCGACGGTTTTGTCGCGGCGCGTCATCTTCGTGAGAATGGGCGCGAAGTTCGACTCGCATGTCTCGGTGACGTCGCGACTCTCAAGGGGGACGCCGCGGAAATGTCCCGGAAATGGCGCGGGAAAGTCGCGCCGTTAGACGTGGATATCTTGGAAAACGTAGATATAGTTGTCGATGCGATCTTCGGCGCCGGGCTGACGAGGCCCGTCGAGGGCGCCGCCGCGAAAGTGATAGACGCGGTCTCGGCAAGCGGGCTTCCGGTGGTTGCGGTCGACGTGCCAAGCGGCATCGACGGCACGACCGGCGCTCTGCAAGGCACGGCGGTGGAGGCGTCCGAAACCGTCACCTTCTTCCGGCGCAAGCCGGGCCACCTTCTCTTTCCGGGCCGCAAACACTGCGGCCGGGTCAAGATCGTCGATATCGGTATTCCGGACACCGTCCTTGAAGAAATCCGGCCAAAGACCTTCGCCAATTGCGAAGCGCTGTGGACGGGTTCTTTTCCGAGGCCCGGGCTTGAGAGCCACAAATATGAGCGCGGCCATGCGGTCGTCGTCTCGGGTCCGCCGGAGCGGACGGGCGCGGCGCGGCTCGGCGCGCGCGGCGCGCTCAGGATTGGCGCGGGCCTGGTCACGGTCGCCACCGCCCCGGAGGCGCTGGCCATCAATGCCGGCCAGCTGACGGCGGTCATGGTCGAACCCGTCAGCGGCGCGGCGGGCCTTGCCGAGCTCCTGGCCGACCGGCGCAAGAACGCGGCGCTCATCGGCCCGGGCGCGGGCGTCGGCGGCGGGACGCGCGAGACCGTACTGGCGCTTTTGAAGTCGCCAGCCGCGGCCGTGCTCGATGCCGATGCGCTGACATCGTTCGAGAATGAGCCGGAGACGCTCCATGCGGCCATCAGGGCGAGGCCCGCGCCTGTTGTCGTCACGCCGCATGAGGGTGAGTTTCGCCGCGCCTTTCTGGAGGCCGCGGGCGCCGGCTCGAAACTCGACCGGTGCCGCAAGGCGGCGGACATTTCCGGGGCCGTCGTCGTTCTGAAAGGCGCCGACACGGTCATCGCGGCGCCCGACGGACGCGCCGCCATCAACGAAAACGCGCCGCCATGGCTGGCGACCGCGGGCTCGGGAGATGTCCTTGCCGGGTTCGTGACCGGCCTATTGGCCCAGCGGATGCCGCCCTTCGAGGCCGCCTGCGCCGCCGTCTGGCTTCATGGCGAGACCGCGGCCGCTTTCGGTCCGGGGCTGATCGCGGAAGATCTGCCCGAATGCCTGCCGGAATGTCTGTCGCGGCTGGTATAGCAGTTGTCACCTCAATCCGGCCGCAACTGTTGTAAAGTAGCAATCAGTCCAGAAATTTGTTGTGGTGTTTCCCGTTTGACGTGCGGAAATGGTTTGTGCGGGTCGCCTCGCTTTCCTATAAGCAAGGCAGGCGTATTGGTTCTGTCACACGAATGTCGTAGGCGCGGGCAGCTACGTTCATTTGGATGAAGGGGGTCGATGACCAGCCTCTTTTTGGGCCGCTATCGGGGAGCGAGCCGGGCAGGCGAGCGGGGTCTGCCGACAGCCGGTCTGTTCACATTTCTGGTCCTGGTTTTGGTGATCACCCCGCGCATGGCGGCGGGGCCGTTCATAATTCTGGGTTGCGTGGCCTTGATCTCCCAGAAGTTCCGGGTCAGGCCGCCGGAAAACTGGCTGGCATCCGACGGTCTGGTTCTCGCGCTGCTGGCTTTCTCGGCCTATCTGTTCGTCAATGCATCCTGGTCTCTCGATCTCAAGACAGCCTATTTGAAGGTGGGCTATTTCATTGTCGTCCTGGTCCTTCTCTATGCGGCGTTGCGGTGGATTGCCGAGGCCAAGGGTGGCGCGCTGCGGATCGCCCTTACGGGCGTGGCGATCGGAGCGGCCCTGGCAAGCGCTTATCTCCTGATAGAGCTCGCCGGTAAGCAGGGCCTGGAGCGCTGGGCGTTCAATCTCGTTCCGGTGTTAAGGCCGGGCGGCGGCAAGCATATCAATGTGCTGAATGGCGAGGTGACCGGCGTCGGCCGCCATCTTCTCAACAGAAACGCCGCCAATTTGATGCTCCTTTTTTGGCCGCTCGCGCTCATTGCGATGGCCCGGCTGGCGGCGATGCGACTGAAAATCGCGCTCGGCGCATTGGCGGCGCTCTGGGCGTTGGTCGCGCTGATTTCGGAACACGAAACCTCTTCGATCGCTTTGCTGACCAGCCTGGCGGTTTTTCTCGTCTACGGGGCATGGCCGGCATTCGGACGCCGGGCGGTGATCGCCGCCTGGTGCGCATCCGTGGCGCTCGTTGTCCCGGCGGCGGTCATCGCCCACAAAGCCAGCCTACATCAGGCCGAATGGTTGCCGGTGACCGCCCGCGCGCGGATCATCATTTGGGACGTCACGGCGCGAAACGTTCTTCAGGCGCCAATTCTCGGCATCGGAATCCGGTCGACGCGGGTCCTCGACGCGCAAAACCCAAACAGCAGGATGTTGCCCGTTCATGGTGTCTATCCAAATCGCACGGGCCGGCACGCGCATAATATCTACCTGCAAACCTGGTATGAGCTCGGAGCGGTGGGCGCCGGATTTCTGTTGATCATCGGCCTGCTCGTCCTGCGCGGACTTTCGCGTCTCCCCGCGCCGCTGCAGCCCTATGCGTTCTCGGCCGCCACGCTGATCTGCGTGCTTGCCGCCTTTAGCTGGGGGATGTGGCAGAGCTGGTATGTTTCAAGCCTGGCGACCGGCATCATATTCCTGGCCATGGCGCTGCGCCATGCCGGGGACCGTCTCGATCAAGAGCGCCGCGACCTGGCTCAATCCGGTGAAATCGGTCGATAGCCGGACCGCGCTGGATGGTCCCTCGTCTCCAGAGAGGCCCCGGTTCGCGCCTTGAAGATTTCTTTCCTGCTTTCCAGTTCGCGCTTCAGGGCGAGAATGCGCCGGTAGGATTGGGCAATGCGTTGCT
>CAYWBS010000133.1:0-7507 GCA_964456215.1 uncultured Hyphomicrobiaceae bacterium | reverse complement strand
TACCTTCTCGACGCCCAGAAACAGCATGACGCTGACCGCAATCGCGAAGACCGTCAGCATGGCCGTTATCCGGCGGCTCCAAAGCGATTGTAATGCAAGGCGGGGAATAATCATCGCCTGCGCGCCTCGCTGTTGAAAGCCACTTCGGAAAGGTTGAGCATCCGGTCGAACCCCGCCGCCAGCGTCTGATCGTGGCTGACCATAATGAGCGTCGCGCCGGCCTCCTCGACTTCTTCAAAGAGCAGATCCAAAAACGCCGTCTGGCGGTCGCGGTCGAGGGCCGATGTCGGTTCGTCGGCGACGATGATTTCCGGACGGCCGATGAGCGCCCTGGCGGCGGCCACCCGTTGCTGCTGACCGACGCTCAGGTCTGATGCCGACCGGCGGCGCTGTATTTCGTCATCAAGTCCCAACCGCGACATCAGACGCCGGGCCTCGCTTTCCGGCGAACCGGCCTCGCCGGCCCGAGCCCGCCGCAGATTCGCGAAACTTAGCGGCAGTAGAACATTATCGAGGACGGAGCCATAGGGGAGAAGATTGAACAGCTGGAAGATAATGCCGAAATGCTCGGCGCGGAAACGATCGCGCTTTGCGCCGGACATTTCAGAAACATCCTGCTCCAGTACGCTGATACGGCCCGCTTGCGGCTGGACGATGCCGCACAGCAAACTTAGAAATGTCGACTTTCCGCTTCCGGACGGGCCAACGAGCAGGAGCTTTTCGTATTGCGATATGGCAAAGTCCTCGACCCGCAATGAAAAGCCTTCCGCGCGCGGCCAGGCATAGGAGACCTCGGAAAAGGCGGCCAATGGCGGCCTCTTGGGAGAAGCCGCCGCAAGAGGCGATACCGGAACGTGCTCCGGCACGATCACATCATTCCTTCGAGCGCGATGCGAGGCGCGCCTCGCTCGACTTCATAGTGGCGCTGCCCTTTTGCCGTAATCACGTTGACTTCCAGGTCCTCGGCGCCTTTGAACCGGTCGAAATACTTGAACTCGATGCCCGTCAGCGCCCCGGGCGCCTTGCATGTGATCTCATAGGCGGCATGAAACTCCGAATGCGCTCCTTTCCCTTCGCTTTCTCCGCGCGCGTTTTCGTGTTTGTGGACGCCGGAGTCCGCCTCGTCCTTGTGCGCGTCCGCCTTATGTCCGGCTGCAAGTTTGACATTGGCATTTTTTACGGTGCAGCCGGCCGCCGGAGCCAGGACAAATAGCTCCAGTGGTTTCGCCAAACGCTCTTTCGCCTCCTTCAGCGCCTTTTTCTGCTCATCTGTTTGGGCTGTGTGCTCGAAGCCGACGATGTCCGCCCCCGGTGCTTCAAGTTCCATGGTTACGACACTGCCTTCAATTGCGATGTTCAGGGAGCCATGGCCGTGCACGTGCGCACCGAGCTGGCGGTGCTGCTCATCGGCGTGGGCAAAAGAGATCATCAACAAAGTCGCCGCGACTGTCAGGACGTTTGTTCGCATATCGAAATTCCCTGTTCAGGATGGCGGCCCGGCCGGCGGATACCATTTCAGCGACCGCGCCTGAGTTTTCTGGTAGCATCCGATTAACCGTAATGTTATAACATTACAAACTTCTGTTGGGCAATTATCAAGAAGGGCTGGCCACCCCCGCCCCCCCCGTGTGAGGGAGCTAAATACGGTGACGCGATCAGGAAGTGGATGGGAGCGGAGGAGCACGCGCCAAAAATCTGCGAATGATTGGCCGGAAGGTGCTGGGGCGTGCCTCCGAGGGCTTTAGGGTATCAATGCAAGGAACAGGAAACCGGATCGGGGGCGCTTCAATGTCGAGCAACCAACCCGCCGGTGCCAAAGTTGAACAGATCACGCAAAGGGAGTCGCGTCCGGCAGGCACGGCCGGGAGATTCGGGCAGCTCCATGGCAATTCGCAGCGGAAAGAGCCGCCCTTCTCGCCCCGCACGTATTCGGGACCGGCATGGACGTGGGACGACGCAAAGACCAGCCGCACCACCAGCGCGAGCAGCAGAAGCCTATTCAAGCTTCGCTGATGCCTTAATAAATTCATTAATTTTTCCCAGTCTGCCGCCGCCATTATAGCACGTATAAGGAGGCCGAAAACAGTCCGGCGGCGCGGGGCCGGGTGCATTGACAGGGTTAACGGCGTTTGTCGCGAAGAATTGAATTGGCGTATCGTTGGACACCTTGTTAACGGGATTATGCAAACTTTACCGCTTCGCTGCCTGAAGCGATGTTTGGCTTGTAGAAGCGTCTCGCAGGACGGCCACTGGCGAGGGGGAAGGCTTAAATGACACGGATTTTCTTGTCACTTGTCTTTGTCTTGGCGGCGATGACGGCATCGCCCGCTGACGCCAAGGCGCCGAAACAGCTTGCTTGGCCGGATTTGATCCCCAACCAGGAACCGGTCAAGGATCCGCTCGCCGCGCTGCCGCCAGATCAGTTCAACGACATCAGTAATCTTATACTGGCAAGAAACATGCTCGCCTCGGGCCTACGCGGTCAAGACAAGCGCATGGTAGACGATGAGATTGCGGCGCTCGACCGCAAATTCAAGAAACGAGGCGTGAACGTCGACAAACTTTTTGCGGAGTACAAGGCATTCGAAACGGAAGTAACCAGCCGCGGCAAGCAGCTTGTCGGCGCCCTGAACGGCAGCGAAGTCAAAATCGCGGGCTATCTTCTTCCGCTTGAGTTTTCCGATAAGGGGACGACGGAATTCCTATTGGTTCCCTATGTCGGCGCCTGCATCCATGTGCCGCCGCCGCCACCGAACCAGATAGTCTTTGTGCACTTGAAGAACCCCTACCAGGTGCAGGATCTCTTTGCACCGGTTCAGATCACCGGGCGGATGAGTACCAAATCGTCGTCGAGAAACCTGTCTTTCATGGATGGAACCGCCCCGATCGACGTCGGTTACAGTTTGGCCGGCGAGGCCGTGGCAAACTATCAGGAATAGGCCGCCGTCTAGAGTTTTTCCAGGAAAGACGGGGGCCGGTTTTCCTGGAAACACTTTAACGGGCCGCCGCGTCCCGTTCTTTGACTTTCAAAAGGCGCTGCAGCTGTTCATGTTTCACTGCCGGCGCCAGCACGCGGCATGATATCCGGCCGGCATCGTCGGATTGCTGACTAAGGATCTGGCAATTGTCATGGATCCAACTCAGCGTCTTGCCATCGGACGGCTGAAGAACGCAATCGACAATTACGCTCGCCGCATGGACTTGGTCGTCGATCGCCGCAAGAACGTCTTCAAGCCCCTCTCCGCTGACGGCCGACGTCAGTACCACCCGCTTTTCCGCCCTTTGCGCCCTGTTTCGGATTTCCTCGCGTCTTTGCGGACCGAGCTGATCGATCTTGTTCCAAACCTCAAGAATATGCGTGTCGGCATTCTGCCAATCGATGCCAAGCTGTTGCAGGACGTGATTAACGTCCGACATCTGCGCGGCGCTGTCCTCATGCGCGATATCGCGGACATGCAGGATGAGGTCAGCCTCGACCACCTCCTCGAGCGTTGCGCGGAAAGCGGCGATCAATGGCGTCGGCAACTCCGAAATAAAGCCCACCGTGTCGGAGAGTATTGCTTTGGTGCCGCCCGTGAGGCGGATTTCGCGCATGGTCGGATCGAGGGTCGCGAACAGCAGATCCTCGGCCTGAACTCCGGCGCCGGTCAGTGCGTTGAAAAGCGTCGATTTGCCGGCATTGGTATATCCGACAAGGGCGACAATCGGATAAGGCACACGGTTCCGGCCCGAGCGATGCAACCCGCGCCGGCGCTTGACCGTTTCCAATTCACGGCGGATAGCCTGGATGCAAGTCTGTATGACGCGCCGATCCGCCTCGATCTGGGTTTCACCGGGACCGCCGAGAAACCCATAGCCGCCGCGCTGACGTTCGAGATGGATCCAGCTGCGTACCAGCCTGCTCCTTTGATAGGAAAGGTGCGCCAGTTCGACTTGCAGTCGCCCTTCCCTGGTCCGTGCGCGCTGGCCAAATATTTCCAGGATCAACCCCGTCCGGTCGAGCACCTTCACCGACCATGCTTTTTCCAGATTTCTTTGCTGCACCGGCGTCAGCGCGTGGTCGACGACGACAAGCTCGACATCGGACGTCCTGACGATGGCTTTGATCTCTTCGATCTTCCCGCGTCCGAACAATGTTGCCGGGCGGATATTCGTTATCGTCACCAGTCCCTGATGACAAACGTCGAGAGAAATCGCCCTGGCGAGACCGACCGCCTCTGCAAGGCGGTTTTCCGGTGGGCGCGCGGAACACGCGGCATAGAGGCCTTCATGTCGCGGCGCGTAAAGCCGGGCTTTTCTTGGCCGGGGCCGGGAAAGCTGGACAGCCAGAACGGAAGCCCGTACCGAACCTCCCGGACGGATTTGATACCCGCCGTCTCGAGATTTCTCTGTATCGAGACCCTTTTTCAGCTCTCTTGGATCAATCGGACGCAATTACTGTTTGGGTCCCTCTGAAGCCTCGACGTCATCCAAGAGCTGGACCGGCGCACCAGGCATGATCGTCGAAATGGCGTGCTTATAAACCAGTTGGGAATGTCCGTCGCGCCGGAGAAGAACACAAAAATTGTCGAACCAAGTCACAACACCCTGTAATTTTACGCCATTGACCAAAAAGATCGTAAGCGGTGTTTTGCTCTTCCGGACGTGATTTAGAAAAGTATCCTGTAGACTTTGTGCTCGCTCTGCGGCCATGATTTACCCGTTTTTTGTTTATGCGGTTTTATTCGACCGATGTTTGCCTTCTAAGCTTTGATCATGACAAATACAGCACATGTTTGAGTTAACACATTTATTAGATGCCATCCACCCCGACGCCGCAAGTGTGGAAACCGTGAGAAACGGCAAAAAACCTCGAATTCATCAAAATAACTGATGGAATCGCTGCCTACATACTGATTTCCGCTTCTGTATGGAAGAGATTCCGCAATTTCAATGCAAATTTGCCGGGCTTTCCCGTACCGATCTCAGTGCCGTCGATTCGGACTATCGGCGTCACATTGGCGGTCGCCGAGGTCAAGAACGCCTCTCGGGCCGCGAGCGCTTCCTCGACCGTAAACGGCCGTTCAACGATCTTCAATCCTTCGCGGTTGGCGAGATCGATGACGACGGAGCGGGTGATGCCGCGCAGGATCCCGAACTCGGCAGGCCGCGTCACCAGATTCATATGTTCATCGACGATCCACGCATTGGAGGATGAGCCCTCCGTGACGAAGCCGTCCTGGTCGACGAGCCAAGCTTCTTTCGCGCCCTTTTCGTATGCGGCTTGTTTCGCCAGCGCATTCGGCAGTAGGGAGGTCGACTTGATGTCCGGGCGCCGCCATCTTATGTCCGGCATTGTGATAACCGAAATGCCTTTTTCAGCGGCGGCGTTACCGGCTTTGCGCGCGACGCTGCGGGCAAAACAAATCATGGATGGCGCCGTTGTGGCTGGCGGAAATGCAAAGTCCCGGCGGGCGACGCCGCGAGAAATCTGCAAATAGACCATGCCGTCGACGACGCGGTTTCTACGGATGGTCTCCCTGAGGATCAGGCCGATCGCCTTTGTGCTCATGGGCGGCCTTATCCTGAGCTCGGCGAGAGAACGGTGCAGCCGTTTTATGTGACGGGTTTCGTCGACCAGATGGCCGTCGCGCACCTCGCAAACTTCGTACACACCATCGGCGAATTGGACGCTGCGGTCTTCAACGTGGATTAGCGCGTCCGCATAAGGCAGATAGCGCCCGTTGACAAAAATGGTTCGTGCCATGGCCTGCTGTGAAATACCACCTCCTATAGCGGACGTTCCTATACCGGTTAACTGCGCCAGTATGCAATGTTCACAAGGCTGAGCAACGCCAAAACCTCGACCCGGCCCAATATCATGCCGGCGCAGAGGGCTAGTTGGGCGGCATAGTGCATTTCGCCGAAAGGCGGCGCGGACGCGACCTCAGCGACGGGAAGGAAAGAATATGCCGGGCCGATATTGCTGACGCCGCTGATAGCCGCCAGCAGCCCGGCGGAGAGAGGAATGCCGCAAGCGCCCAGTACCGACGTCAATGCAAAAATGACGAAAATAATGACGGCGAAATTGGACCAGAAAACCTGCAATATGCGCGTGTCGCGGCTCTCTTTACCATAACGTGACGGGCGCACGAGGTGGGGAAAGAAAAGGAATCGCAGTTCGCGACCCGACTGACGGAACATCGCGGTGACGCGGGAATACTTCAAGCCGCCGGCGGTCGAGAACCGCCCGCCCCCAATGAGGCAGATGATCAAGACAAATATATAGGGTATGGCGTCCTGCGTTCGATCGCTAATGGCGAAACCGGACGTCGAGACGAGGGACGCCGCGGTCGCCAGTCCAAGCGTCAATGAATGATAGACGGAACGGAAGCCGGTTTCCGGCGAATTGATCAGGAGCGGAACCGTGAGAAGGATGCCAAGTACGATCATGATGGCGCCGATCGAAAGCGGCTCGTGCATCTCCCGAAGGAGTCTCCAGCGAAACTGGATGAGGGCTCTGATCCAGAACAGATTGACCGCGCCGAGAAACATAAAGATCGCCAGCACCAGTTCGGCGAAGGAAGAACCGTAAAGGGCGATCGTGCCGGAGCGCGGCATGAAGCCGCCGGTGGACAGGGTCGACAGGGAGAGACAAAAAGCGTCAAACGGCGGAATGGTCGCCGACAATAGCAATGTGAAGCACGCGAGTGTCAGCCCGGTATATATCGGCAAGATAATACGGATGGCTGCACCCGTATGAAGAAGCGACCCATGAGTGCTTCGGCTAACCTGATCGAATTGATGCCCGATCCTCTGATCCCCGGTCAATGGACCGATGACGACGGCGATTGCGAGCAGCGTCATCAATCCTCCGAGCCACTGCAGGAAGCTTCGCCATACCAGAAGACTCTTCGGTACCTCCGAGAGATCGATAAAAACGGTCGACCCCGTTGTCGTGAAACCAGATACGGCCTCGAAATAAGCGGAAACCATTCCGCCCGGATAACCCGATATGTAAAGCGGCAGGGCCGCCACCAACGGAATGATCAGCCAGATCGCACAAAGCAGGAGCAGGCTCTGCCGTCTGCCGGCCAGTATTTCAGTGCCTTTCAGCGCGAAAATCAATGCGACGCCGATGAACGATAGCGCGGCACCCGTCGCCACAAAGGCATGAAGCACGATTGTTTCTTCGAAAGTCGCCGCAAAGGCGATCGGCATCGCCATCGCCGCCGCCAGGATCGTGAAGAGCCAGCCGAAGGCATGAGCTATGGGCAGGAAAAACATCGCCGAAGCCCAGCGCTAGAGTGCTTTCGCTTTTCGTTGAATCGCTCAACCACTCTAACCCATTGATCTTTCGTGTTTCCGGACGGAAAACCGGTGCCCGCTTTTCCTGGGAACACCTCAGAGCGCCGCGGGAAATCGCGGTGCGCAGATGGGCCGTGAAGTGTTTCCCGGACCGGCAATTCCAGACCCCGGCGGACAATAGGATGTCACCCCCCGCTTTTTCACCGGCATCTCACAAACA
>CAYWBS010000132.1:0-7511 GCA_964456215.1 uncultured Hyphomicrobiaceae bacterium | reverse complement strand
TCTACGTCATCCGCGCCACCGGCGGCCTTCTGTTCGTCGCCGGGTCGCTGTTGATGGCCTACAACCTCTGGCGCACCGCCCGCGGCGACATGGTGGCAGAGCAGGAAGACCAGCCGATCATCGCCGCCGCGCCGGAATTGCGCCCGGCGCTGGCACGATAGGGGGGCGATATGGATTTTTCCAAGCACAAGATATTCGAGACAAACTCCGTCCTTCTCCTGCTCGGCATTCTGGTCATGGTGCTGATCGGCGGCCTTGTCGAGATTACGCCGCTATTCTGGCTCTCTTCGACGATCGAAAAGGTGAAGGGAATGCGTCCCTACACGCCGCTGGAGCTGGCGGGCCGCGATATCTACATCCGCGAAGGGTGCTATGTCTGCCACAGCCAGATGGTCCGCTCTCTCCGCGACGAAGTCGAGCGCTACGGCCATTACAGCCTGGCCGCGGAGAGCATGTATGACCATCCCTTCCAATGGGGCTCGAAGCGCACCGGTCCCGATCTCGCCCGCGTCGGCGGCAAATATTCCGACCAGTGGCACGTCCTTCATATGAGCGACCCGCGCGCGGTCGTGCCGGAATCGGTCATGCCCGGCTATCCCTTTCTCGCGCGCCGCCCGTTGGATATCGATAACATTGCCGGCCGCCTGAAGACATTAAGGGCGATCGGCGTACCCTATACGCCGGCGATGGTTAAGGAAGCGGCCACCGACGTCAAAGCCCAGACCGATCCGGACGGCGGCGGCGCCAAGGCGCTTTTAGAGCGCTATCCGAAAGCACAGATACGCCAGTTCGACGGCGATCCGAGTTTCGTTTCCGAGATGGATGCGCTTGTCGCCTATTTGCAGATGCTCGGCACGCTGGTCGATTTCGCGTCCTTCGATGCCTCCGGACCGAACCTGCGTTGACGGCGGAGGGACCCGGTCGATGACATATGAAACGATCACGATGATTAGCCAGACGGCGGCGCTGATTTTCTTCATCCTGCTGTTTCTGGCTGTTGTCGCCTACGCCTTCTGGCCCGGAAACAAGCGAAAATTCGAGCAAGCCTCGCGTCTGCCTTTCGACAATGATCCGGCGATCCGTAAACAGAAGAAGAGCCGAAAATGAGCGAACCGGAAATCGACGAAATCACTGGCTTCGAGACGACCGGCCATGAGTGGGATGGCCTCAAGGAGCTCGACAAGCCGCTGCCCCGATGGTGGGTCTGGATGTTTTATGCAACCGTCATCTGGGCGATCGGCTACTGGATCGCCATGCCGGCCTGGCCACTGGTCTCCGGCTATACGCGGGGTCTGCTCGGCTACAGCCAGCGCCAGGTCGTGACCCGGGCCGTGGCCGATGCCAAACGGGCGCAATCGAAATATCTTGAAAAAATAAAATCCGCCAATTTGCAGGCGATAAGATCCGACCAGGAACTTCTGCGATTTTCGCTTGCCGGGGGCGAAGCGGCCTTCGGCGATAATTGCGCGCCCTGCCACGGCCGCGGCGCCCAGGGCGCCGCCGGCTATCCAAACCTGAATGATGACGACTGGCTGTGGGGCGGCAAGCTCGAAGATATCTATCAGACTCTGAGGTTTGGCATTCGCTCCGGACATGACGAAACACGGCAGAACAAAATGCCGGAGTTTGCCAAGGACGAGATATTGAAGCCCAATGAGATCGCCGATGTTACGGAATTTGTCCTCATGATTTCGGGGCAGGACGCAAACGGCGAGGCGGCGGGCCGGGGCAAGACGATCTTCGCCGAGCAGTGCGCCGTCTGCCACGGCGAGGAAGGCAAGGGGAATATGGAGCTCGGCGCGCCGAACCTCACCGACCGCATCTGGCTCTATGGCGGCTTGCGGCAGGATATCAAAAGAATGATAACCAGTCCGCGCAGCGGCGTGATGCCCGCCTGGGACGGCCGCCTGGCCCCCGAAACGCTGAAGGAGCTCGCGATTTACGTGCATGCCCTCGGCGGCGGGCAATAGGCGGAGCCGGCGCTCGCGAGCGCGACGGCATGATCCGCCAAAAGGCGCAAAATGCTTATGAACGTCACCAGGAACGAGCAGGCTGCAAATGACCGGTCCGGCTCCGCCAGGGAAGCAGCGCCCGGAATAGAACGGATTGACGCCAGGGCCGTCAACGCGCCCGGGACGCGGTCCCTTTATGAAATCCGCGAAAAGGTCTACGCCAAGCGGGCGCGCGGAACATTTCGCAGGGCGAAATGGGGCGTGATGGCGGTAACCCTCGGCATTTATTATCTTCTCCCCTGGCTTCGCTGGGACCGCGGACCGCACCTTTCCGACCAGGCGGTGCTTATCGATTTCCCCAACCGCCGCTTCTTTTTCTTCTTCCTGGAAATATGGCCTCAGGAGTTCTATTTCATCACCGGCCTGCTTATTCTGGCGGCGTTGTCGCTGTTCCTGGTCACCGCGCTCGCCGGGCGCGTGTGGTGCGGCTACACCTGCCCGCAGACGGTTTGGACGGATCTGATGATCGCCGTGGAGCGCTTCTGGCAGGGCGACCGCAACGCCAGGATGCGCCTCGACAGGGCGCCCTGGAGCTTCGGCAAGATTTGGCGGAAAGCGGGAACACATGCGAGCTGGCTTCTGATCGGCGTGGCGACCGGCGGCGCATTCGTCTTCTATTTCCGCGACGCGCCGACGCTATTGAGCGAATTTCTCGCTTTCGAAGCCCCGGCCATCGCCTACATATTCCTCGGCATGTTCACCGCCACCACCTATCTGCTCGGCGGCATCGCCCGCGAACAGGTCTGCATTTATATGTGTCCCTGGCCGCGTATCCAGGGCGCGATGTTCGACCATCACTCCCTGCTGATCTCCTACCGCGGCTGGCGCGGCGAGCCGCGCGGTCCGCACAAGAAAGGCGAGAGCTGGGAGGGCCGCGGCGACTGCATCGACTGCAAGCAGTGCGTGGCGGTCTGTCCGACCGGAATCGACATCCGCGACGGTCCCCAGCTCGAATGCATTCAGTGCGCGTTGTGCATCGATGCCTGCAACGACATCATGAGACGGGTCGGCCGTCCGCGCGACCTCATTGCCTATGACACGTTCGACAATTTGCAGGCCGCGCCGACGGGGGGGACTTCGCCGCTCAAGCTCATGCGGCCGCGCGTTCTTCTTTATTTGGGCCTCATCGGATTGGTCGGTCTCATCATGCTGGCGGCGCTCTGGAACAGGTCCCTTCTGGAGGTGAACGTGCTCCGCGACCGCAATCCCGTCTTCGTGCGGCTCTCGGATGGCGGCGTCCGCAACGGCTATACCATCAAGATCCTCAACAAGCGCCACAACTCCCGCACGTTCCGCCTGAAGACGTACGGGCTTCCGGAAGCGACCTTGCGCGTCGTCGGTTTCGAGAATGACGCCGATCCAGCCATCAACGTGGTGCCGGACGACCTGCGCCCGCTACGGGTCTACGTCACCGTGCCCGACGCCGCCGCCTCCAAGCTCGGCCGTGGCGTGACGGATATCGGTTTCGTCGTAACCGATATCGGCGACGGCTCGACGGTCCGCGAGGACACCACCTTTCGGAGCCCGGTCCGATGAGCGTCGGGCGCTGGCTCCCGGAGCGGATCGAAGGCCGCCATGTGCTCGCCGGACTTGTCGGCTTCTTCACCGTCATGCTGCTCGCCAACGGCATCTTCGTCTTTTTTGCCCTACGAACCTTCAACGGCTTCGCGACGGACGACGCCTACCGCAAAGGGCTGAACTACAATGCCAGCATCGCCTTCGACAGGACGCAGGCGGCGCGCGGCTGGCGGCCGGCGCTTCGCTATGAGCGCGCGAGCCTGCGGCTGGTACTGGAAGTCCGCGACCGCCGGGGCGACGGTGTCAGCGGATTGACCATTTCCGGACGCATTGGACGGCCGGCGGCCGATTTCGCCGATCAGGGGCTCAAGCTCCGTGAAGTGGCGCCCGCCATTTATGCAGCACCGGTCGACCTCGCCCCCGGCAACTGGACCGTCGCCATGACCTTGTTCGAAAACCGCGCCATGACAAAACCGGCGCACCGGCTCAAGCAACGCCTTTGGGTGGAGCGCGCGAAGTGAGCATATCGTCCTTCTTAGCCGTGGCTCCTGGCGAAGCGGTCGCGGAACAGCGGCCGGAGGACGAGCGCGTCGCGATGCTCGCGGTCGAAAACATGCGCTGCGGAGGCTGCATGCGCGCCGTTGAGAAAGCGGTGTCGGCCGTTCCCGGCGTCTCCCATGCCCGGACAAACCTCTCGGCGCGCCGGGTCACCGTCGTTTTCAACGCCCTGGAATGCGGAGAGGAGGATTTTGTCGCGGCCCTCGCTGAAGCCGGTTTCAAGGCTGCGCCGATGACGCCGGGCGAGACCGCGGCCGGTGACGATCCCGGCCGCGATTATCTGAGACGGGTTGGCGTCGCCGGCTTCGCCGCCGCCAACATCATGCTTCTCTCAATCGCCGTGTGGGCGGGCAGCGCCAGCGATATGGCGCCGGCGACGGAGGCTTTTTTCTATCGCCTCTCGGCGCTGATCGCCATCCCCGCGGTTATCTATGCCGGCCAGCCGTTCTTTCGCTCGGCGTATGGCGCCCTCAAGGCCCGGCGTCTCAATATGGACGTGCCGATCTCCCTTGCCGTGATCCTGGCCACCGCCATGAGCTGCTGGCAAATGCTCAAGGGTTCGGATCAGGTTTATTTCGATGCGTCGATCACGCTCCTTTTTTTCCTGCTGATCGGACGCTGGCTCGACCAGCGGCTGCGCCGCCGCGCCCGGGGCGAAGCCGGCAATCTCCTCAGCCTGCAAAACGGCTTCGCCACCGTTCTTGCCGCCGACGGCTCGGCGCGGAGCGTGCCCGCGCATGCTCTTCAGCCCGGTGACCGCGTCCTCGTCGCCGCAGGCGAACGCGTTCCGGCGGACGGCATCGCCAGCACGGATGCCGGTCAGATCGACCAGAGCCTGATCACCGGCGAAAGCCAGCCGGTCGCCGTCGAGGCCGGCGCTCCCGTCTACGCGGGAACGCTCAATCTCGCCCAACCCTTCCGCCTGGACGTCACTGCCGCCGACACCATGACGCTGCTCGCCGAGATCAGCCGGCTCATGGAAAATGCCGAGCAGGGCCGCGCCTCCTACCGCCGGCTAGCCGACCGGGCGGCCGCGATTTACGCCCCCGCCGTGCACATTCTCGGCGCCGTCACCTTTTTGGGATGGCTGGCATTAGGCGCGGGATGGGAGAGTGCGCTCACATCCGCGATTGCCGTGCTGATCATCACCTGTCCCTGCGCTCTGGCGCTTGCGGTTCCCGCCGTGCACATCGCCGCCGCGAGCCGCTTGTTCCGCATGGGCGTCATTCTGAAGGAAGCGGATGCGCTGGAGCGTATGGCGGAGGCCGACGCGATCATCTTCGACAAGACCGGAACGCTCACCCTTGGCCGCCCGTCCCTCGGCAATGCGGATGAACTGGATGATGAGACGCTCGCCGCGGCCGCGGGCCTCGCCGCCGCCAGCCGCCACCCCTATGCCAGGGCCGTCGTCGATGCCGCGCTCCGGCGGCTGGATCATGTGGCCCCGGCAGCTGGCGTCACGGAGCAGCCCGGCCAAGGACTTGAGCGGCCTGGCCCGGCAGGGAATGCGCGGCTCGGCTCGGCGCGCTGGTGCGGTATCGCCGCGCCAGGCAGCAAAGCCTCGCTCTGGTATTGCCCGGCGGACGGCGGCCCGTTTCCGTTTGAGTTCAATGACGCATTGCGGCCGGACGCCCACGAAGTCGTCAACGGATTCAAGGAAGACGGATTGATCGTCGGGCTCCTTTCGGGCGACAGGGCGGAGGCGGTCCAGGCCGCGGCGAAATCCGCCGGAATCGCGGATTGGCGGGCACAGCTCACGCCGGCGGGAAAGATCGCCGAGCTTAGGAAAATCGGCGCCTCTCAAAAAATCCTGATGGTCGGCGACGGCCTCAACGACGCGGCCGCGCTAGCGACAGCCCACGTCTCCGCCTCGCCCGCCGACGCCGCCGATATCACGCTCAGAGCCGCCGACGTCGTCTTTCAGGGCGAGCGGCTGTCCCCCCTGCTCGATGCCGTGCGTCTGGCGCGCAGGGCGCGGTCGATGGCGTTTCAGAATTTCGCCGTCGCCCTCGGCTATAATCTGGTCTGTGTCCCGCTGGCCATGGCCGGAATGGTGACGCCGCTCGTCGCGGCCATCGCCATGTCGACATCCTCGCTCCTGGTCACCGCCAACGCGCTGCGGCTCGCCGGCGATGGCGGCAGGCGGGACGCAAAGGAAAGGCAAGAGACATGACCGCCCTCGTCTGGCTGATACCCGCGGCATTGTTCCTTGGCGGACTGGGGCTCGCCGCCTTTCTCTGGGCGCTCAATTCCGGCCAGTTCGACGACCTTGAAGGCGCGTCCTGGCGGGCAATCGAGGACGACGATGGCCCTGACTGAGGCGCCAGCCGTGCCGGCTCAAGCCATTATCCGGCGGCTTCGGCGGTGGCGGCGGCCGGCCGCACCAGGCTCCGATAGACATGCCATGTGGCATGGCCGACAAGCGGAAAGACGATCACCATCCCCAAAAACAATGTGGCGAAGGCCAGCGCCATCATGCCGGCGATCAGGATCGCCCAAATGGCCATCGGCGCCGGGTTGCGGGCAACCGCCTCGATGCTCGTCAGAGCAGCGGTAACCACGTCGACGTCGCGGCGCATCAGAAGCGGGATGGAGACCGCCGATGCCGCAAAGACGAAGACCGCGAACACGGCGCCGATCGTCGTCCCGACAATCAGGAAGCCGAGCCCGTTCCATGTGAACAGAAGGCTCGTCATGACATTGTCCACGGAAACGGGCGTGGAGCCGAGAAAGAGCATGAACAGCAGAAATGCGATTCCAACCCAGGCGAAAAAGACGATCAGCATCACCGCGCCCAAGAAGGAGAGCTGTCCGGGCGAGCTCAATGCGAACCTCATGATATCCTGAAAGTCGATCGGCTCGCCGGCCTCAAGCCGCCTGGAGGTTTCATAAAGGCCGACGGCGATCATCGGGCCGAGCAGCAGAAATCCGCCGGCAAGCGGCAATATCAAATAGACGCCGCCGGCCAGATATAGGCCGACCAGAAGGATAAGCGCAACGATCGTGAACATGGCGCCATAGGTCAGGCTGATTTGCGGGACCCGCCACATATCCTGCCATCCCTTCGACAGCCATTCCCACGGCGCATCGAAAGGCACCTCGCCGATATCCGCCGTCTTGGCGGCAAATGCTTGAACGGTCTTCATCTGCCTTATTCCCTCTTCTCCGGGTTCGGCAATTCTGGCCCGGAATGGATTTGCCATCAACGCCAAAGAGGAAGAAACGGCCTTGACATGGATCAACGCTCCCTTCGGGTTTAAGCCGGCCGGTCAGGGCGGGCGGCGCTGATCGGCCATGACCTGCACCGGAATAAATTACTGGAGCGCGGAAACACCGGTTTGTACAATCGATTGAAGCGCTCATAACGTGGCCGCTTGCGCCGCTAACCCCGCCGGACCTGTCGGACCCTGTCAGCCATGCCCG
>CAYWBS010000131.1:0-7525 GCA_964456215.1 uncultured Hyphomicrobiaceae bacterium | reverse complement strand
GTCATCTCCGCGGTCCGCGAGCATGGTGCCTTCGAGCGATGCATTTTCGTCGTCGGGCCGTCAGAAGCATCCCCCGAAGCGCAATGGGTGACGCCGTTCACCGCATGCACCATGGCCGAGTATTTCCGCGACCGCGGCCGCGATGCCCTGCTGATTATCGACGACCTGACAAAACACGCCATTATCTACCGCCAGCTTTCTCTTCTTCTGCGCCGCCCGCCGGGACGCGAGGCCTATCCCGGCGATATTTTCTACGTTCACGCCCGTCTGCTGGAGCGGGCGGCGAAGCTTTCGGAAGAACGCGGCGGCGGTTCCCTGACAGCCCTGCCGGTCGCGGAGACGCAGGCGGGCAACCTGACCGCCTATATTCCCACCAATCTGATTTCGATCACCGACGGCCAGATCTATCTGGAACCGAAGCTGTTCTACGAGGCGCAGCGCCCGGCGGTGAATATCGGCCTGAGCGTCTCTCGCGTCGGCGGCCAGACACAAGCGCCGGTCGTAAAACGCCTGGCGGAAAGGCTGCGGCTCGACTATGCACAGTTTCTGGAGCTCGAGGTGTTCGCGCGGTTCGGTGCGATGGTCGACGAAAGGACCAAGAGCACGTTCGAGCACGGCGAGCGCATCCGCGCGGTCCTGCGGCAGAGCCAGCTCCAGCCGCTTTCGCTGCCGGAACAGGTAGCGCTGCTCTTGCTGGTCAACAACGGCGTACTTGACAAGCACCCCGTCGAACTGGTCGCCGCGCTGAAAGCCCGCCTTGCGGAGTACCTGACGGAGCGCGCGCCGCGCCTGACCAACCGCATCGCGGAAAGCGGCGATCTGTCGGCTGAGGAGCTGGAGGAATTATCAACCCATCTCGACGCGATTGTGGCGCGGCTGGCTTCGGCCCCGCAGGGGGAGGTGTGAGATGGAGGAGGCGGCGCGGCTCAAAGAGCGCATAGTCAGCCTGCACGAACTGCGCAACGTCATTCATGCCATGCGCGGTCTGGCTGCCTCGCGCATTCAGGAAGCGCAATCGGCGCTGCACAGCATCCGTAATTATGTGGGGATCGTCGAGGACGCGATCGGCCAGGCGGCCAGCCTTGCGCCGAGGATCGGACAACTGCTGTTGGCGCCCGCCTCTTCCCCCGCGGGACTGTTGATCGTCGTTTGCGCGGAGCATGGTTTTGCCGGGTCGTACAACGAAGCACTGCTCGACCTCGCCGCTCACCGCCTCGAGCCCGGACAGCGGCTCGGCGTCATCGGCCGCCGGGGAGCGGCGGCGGCCATTGAAAGAGGGCTGCCTGTAGCCTGGCAGGCCGCCGGCGCGGCCTATGTGCGCGGCGTCGCCGGGGTCGCGCGGCGGGTTGCCGGGATGATGGGTGACGCCGCGCGGGCGGAAATCATTTTCGCGCGCTATCGCGGCAACGAAGGCTACAGTCCTGAATCGCGCCGCATCCTGCCGCTCGAGCCGGCTCTGCTGGCCGGCGTGGAACAGCGTGTGCCGCCAATACATCAGATATCCCGGGAGGCGCTATTGGACGCCCTGGCAGCCGAATATCTGTTCGCCGAGCTGACGCGCGCCATAATGGAAGGCTTCGCCAGCGAAAACGGCGCCCGATTGTCGACCATGCAGGCTGCCGACCACAACATCGCCGACAAGCTGGAGGCGTTGCGGAAGCAGGAGCGCATCGTCCGCCAGGAAAGCATAACCGTCGAACTGCTCGACATTGTCACCGGGGCCGAGGCCACGAATGGAAATGGCGGCCGCTGAAATGCTTCGCCGGCGGAGCCGGTGGCCGGCGCCTCGCAATGAAACAGGCCGGCCACCATGCATGAAGCATATTCCGACCAATATTCGCCGCACGTAGCCGAGAACCTCGCCCGTTCGGCCGAGTCCGGCTCCGGGTGGCCGTTCCCCATTCCCGTTCGGCGGCACGGCGTCGGCAGGCGCTGGCACGTTTTTTGTTGGCGAATGCGGTTACCCAAAAACGTTATGCAATTACGATTATTTGACGCATTGAGTTTAAAATTTGGAGCTTTATTCTGTGAACTTCGGATCTATGGGGCTGGAAATGTCGTTGTGCGTCCTCCTGGCAACTCTGTTATCGATTTTTCTGACGGGGCCCGTCTTCGGGCAATCCGCCGTTACCTGGAGAGACAATCAACCGGTGTTTCAGTCCCTCGACGAAACGCCCCCGCCCGCTGCCCGGCGACCCCGCTACCGACACCGGCAATACCCCCCGTTGATGTCAGGCGGCCCACGCCCCGACATTCGGCCGGAAGCTCCCGGTGTTGTGTTTTTTCCGAATGACGAGCCCAGCGGCACGGTCATCATCGTGCATAAAGCCCGCAAACTTTATTACACGCTGTCGAGAAACCGGGCGTATGAATATTCGATCTCCGTCGGCCGGGAGGGGTTTGGTTGGACCGGCCAAGAGAGAATCAGCCGGATTGTGAATTGGCCGGACTGGAACCCGCCGGCCGACATGCGCCGGCGTGAACCCTGGCTCCCGAAAAAGATGACCGGAGGGCTGCGCAATCCGCTCGGCGCAAAGGCGCTTTATCTGGGGCATACATTATATCGGATCCATGGCACCAACAGTCCGAGGTCCATAGGAAGGGCCTCTTCATCCGGCTGCTTTCGCATGCTGAACCAGCATATCGTTCACTTGGCCCGCATGGCGGACGTCGGCACGACGGTCAAAGTGGTCAGGGAATGGTTCATGTTCCCCTTTTGAAGCGGTCCGGGTTTATGTCGGAACAAACCGTTATCGGCCCGGCGCAGCGATCGTAAATAACCTGTCGAAAGACGCGCCGATAGGCAACGTCATCATTCTTTTTCCAATTCAACATCAGAAGTAAGTTCTTGTTCGGCCTCCTTGACCGGCAGTTTCGGGAACCCCCTGATCGGACCGACTTCCTTGGCATCGCGGCTGATTGTGATCGGACTCATGAGATAGGAGGTGATGAGTTCGGCCAGCGAGCGCAACGCATGGCTGTGAATGCGCTCCCAGCCATGAGATCCGTCTATGCCAAAGCAGATCAGGGCCGTGCGCACGTCATGGCCCGCCTCGATCGCGGAGGCCGCGTCGCAGCGGTAATAACGGAAGATGTCCTTTTGGCAGCGGATATCGGCCTCAAGGCACAGGCGCACCAGCTTGTGCGTCAGATGGAAGTCGAACGGACCCTGGCTGTCAGCCATAGCGATCGTCACGCCGAACTCAGAGCTGTTCTGACCCGGAGCGCTCGTCCCGTTGTCGACGGCGATGAGCGCCGCGATGTCCTCGTGCAGCACCGTCGATGCGCCGATCCCGACCTCTTCTTCGATGGTGAACAGGAAATAGACGTCGACCGGCAGCTTCACCTCGGTGTCGAGCAGCGCTTTCATTGCCGCGAATATCACGGCGACGCCTGCCTTGTCGTCGAGATGCCGGGAGCAGATAAAGCCATTTTCGAGGAATTCGGGCTGTGGATCTATGGCGATGATGTCACCGATTTCGATGCCCAGCTTTTTGACTTCGTCGAGGCTAAACGCGCGTCCGTCAACCCGCACTTCGACATGGGGCCAGCCGGAGGGCTGAGTATCGATCTCTTCATTGAATGTGTGTCCGGAGGCCTTTAGCGGCAGTATCGTCCCGGTATAGACGCCTTGTTCGCTGAATATCTTGCAACGGGCCCCTTCGGCAAAGCGTGCATTCCAATGCCCGATCGGTACGACTTCCAGCCGGCCATTGGCTTTCAGTCCTTTAACCTGGGCGCCGAGCGTATCGAGATGGGCGGTGATCGCGCGCGCGGGACGCCGGTTCCTGCCCCTAATCCACGCCCGGATCGCGCCGCGCCTCGTCACTTCATATTCAACCCCAAGCCGCTCGAGTTCCGTGCAGCATTGGCGCACGATATTGTCGGTATAGCTTGTCGGGCTCGGAATCGAGAGGAGCGTCTGAAGGCGGTCGGCGAGATAGTCGAGATCGATGGGCAAAATCTTCATGAAGCAACTTTCTCAGAATGCAGAATAGAGCGATGAGCAACATGGCCCAAGATCGATCACTGACCAACCCTGATTATCCGATTTTTTGAATGTCGTTAAGAATGCTTTCGCGGACCGCTGCCGGTATTGACTGCGGGAAGAGCAGATCCATGAACCGTTCGGCTGTCGGTTGCGGCTCGTGGTTGGCCAGCCCCGGCCGTTCATTGGCCTCGATGAACCAGTAATCGGGTTCAGTCGGCGACTTGACGATGAAATCGAGCCCCGTGACCGGTATGTCGATCGCCCGGGCCGCCTGCACGGCCGCTTGCACGAGCCGCGGATGCAACATGCCCGTTACATCGTGAATTGTGCCGCCGGTATGAAGGTTGGCGGTTTTCCGGATCTGAATTCGGGCTTCGGTATTCGGGACATCATCGAGCGAATACCCCGCTTCGGCGGCGCAGCGTTCGGTTTCGGCGTCGATTGGGATGGATGACTCGCCGCCGGTGGCGGCCGATCTGCGGCGGGACTGATGTTCTATCAGCTTGCGCACGCTGGAGCGGCCGTTGCCGATCACCATTGCCGGTTTGCGGATGGCGCCGGCCACGACCCGAAAATCGATGACAATCAGCCGCAGGTCGACGCCTTTGACGAATTCCTCGATGATGACCTCGTCGCAGATTTCACGGGCGGCCGCGATCGACCGTTCAACATCGTCCCATTTCGTCAGCTCGACCGAAACGCCTCTGCCTTGTTCGCCCCGAACAGGTTTCACGACCACCGCTTCGTGGGTCTCCAGGAACGCACGTGTCCGGTCGCTGTCAGAGGCATAGATCTGGTCCGGCACCTGAACGTTTGCGGCTTTCACGATGCGGCGCGTGACGCGTTTATCGTCACACATGCTCATGGCGATGGCGGTGGTCAGCTCGGTCAGGCTTTCACGGCAAACATAAGTGCGTCCGCCAAATGTGAGGCGGAAAAAGCCACCCTCCGCATCGATGATCTCGACGCCGACGCCACGCCGGCGCGCTTCGTCGATGATAATGCGGGCATAAGGATTAAGCTTGTCGTATTGCGCGTGCTGCTCGGTGAAAAGCGCTTCGTTAATGACGTTCTTGCGCTTGATGGCGAACGTCGGGTGGCGGGTGAAGCCGAGCTTTTCATAAAGCGCGATGGCCTGGTCATTGTCATGGATCACGGAGAGGTCCATATTGGCGGCCCCTCTGGTCTGAAAGTGCTCGGCGAGCCGTCGCACCAGCGCTTCGCCGATACCGGGAAGCGTCGCCTGCGGATCGACCGCAAGGCACCAGAGAGTCGATCCTTTGGTCCGGTCGCCGAAGACGATGGTGTGGTCGATGCCCATCACCGTGCCGATCACCGCGCCGGTCGTATCGTCCTCGGCGACGAAATAGGTGATCGCCCTGCTATCCCGTTTGGACCAGAAAAATTCCGGCGGCGAGGGGACCATGCTGCGCGATACGTAAATGCGGTTGACTTCCTGAGCGTCCTGGGCCGAGGTCAGCCGGCGGACGAAAAATCCCCGCGGCGGGTTGTCCGCGGCACGGTAGCAGGAAAGCTCGAGCCGGTAGGTATGAGAGGGATCGAGAAAGAGTTCCTGCGGCGCCGTGGCGAGCAAAACGTGCGGATCATTGATGTAAAAGGCGATGTCGCGCCGGCCGGGTCCCTCGGCGCGAATACATTCGACAAGGTCTTCCGCCTTGGCAAACGTCTGACCGAACAAAAGCCGGCCCCAACCGCAATCGAGCGCGACGTTTTTTTTCTCCTTACCCGAATCACCATGGTGCAGCGGTGGCTTCAGGCTTGCCTCCCGCATCCGGCGTACGCGATGCTCCATCGCTTTGCCGGACTGGAGTTTTTTGCGTCTTTCGTCATTCATAGCCGAATTCAGATATTGTGTGCCTGCAGCCATAGTTCGAGCAGCGCGCACTGCCACAGTTCGGATCCACGCAGCGGAGTAATGTGCGTCTTCGGATCGGCGAATAGCGAAGTCAAATAGTCGGGCCTGAACAGTCCCCGGTCGCGCGCGGCCTGAGATGTCAGCGCGTCCTTGGTCATCTCCAGTACCTGCCCATCGATATATTTCAGGGCAGGAACGGGGAAATACCCCTTCGGTCGGTCGATGACCCGCGATGGTATCACATCGCGTGCCACATCCTTTAGGATGCCCTTTCCATCGTCCTTAAGCTTGAGTTCAGGCGGAATGCGGGCAGCGAGTTCGACCAGCTCATGATCGAGGAAGGGCACCCGCGCCTCCAGTCCCCAGGCCATGGTCATGTTGTCGATCCGCTTGACGGGATCATCGACCAACATCACGGTGGTATCGATCCGCAAGGCGCGATCGAGAGAGGCCGTGGCGCCAGGGCGGTTGAGGTGCGCTTCGACGAACCGCGACGGGGGGTCATCGGGGCACATCCAGTCCGCCCCCAGATGTTTCGCCAATTTGGCGCGGTCGCGGTCGAAAAACAGCGCCTTATAGTCGGAAACGACGTCGTTTGACGCATTGAGCCTGGGGTACCAGTGATATCCGGCGAATACTTCATCCGCGCCTTGCCCGCTTTGAACCACTTTCACGTGTTTCGCGACTTCCTTCGACAGCAGGAAAAAACCGACATTGTCATAGGACACCATCGGCTCCGACATGGCGGCAATCGTATCCGGCAATGCCGTCAGCATTTCCGCCGTCGGGATCTTGATTTTGGTGTGATCGGTGCTGAACCGTTCGGCGATGATGTCGGAATATTCGAATTCGTCGCCCGCCTCGCCGTGGGCGGCCTCGAAACCGATGGAAAATGTCTTCAGGTCCTTTTGGCCGCCTTCCGCCAGCAGGCCGACGATTAGGCTTGAATCAACTCCGCCCGAGAGTAGGACGCCAACCGCAACGTCGGCGACCATGCGCCGGTCAACGGCCAGCCGCAGCGCGCCGGCCAGCCGTTCCTTCCATTCGGCCGAAGACAGGGTCGCATCGTCACCAGAGCGTTCAAATTGCAGATCCCAGTAGACGCTGTCCGTCAGCCCGCCGTCCGGCTCGATGAGGCGGATGGTGGCCGCCGGGAGCTTGTGCACACCTTTCAGGATGGTGTGTGGCGGCGGCACGACCGCGTGGAATGTCATGTAGTGGGCCAGACCGACAGGGTTGATTGAGGCATCTATGCCGCCGGCCGCGACCAGCGCCGGCAAGGTCGATGCGAAGCGCAGCCTCTCGCCGTCCTGGGCGAAATACAACGGTTTGATGCCGAGCCGGTCGCGGCACATCGCAATCCGTCCCGACTCCCGCTCGTGGATCACGAACGCGAACATGCCGTGGAAGCGCTTCGGCGCTTCACGGCCCCAGGCATGCCAAGCCTTGAGGATAACCTCGGTATCGCTGTCGGAAAAAAAGCGGTAGCCGATTTTCTCCAGTTCGGCGCGCAGCTCCTTGTGATTGTAGATGCAGCCGTTAAAGACCATGGCGAGGCCGAGATCCGGGTCGGCCATAGGCTGTTGCGCTTTTTCCGAAAGGTCGATGATCTTGAGCCGCCGGTGCCCGAACGCCAAGGGTCCGCGCGCGAGCAGGCC
>CAYWBS010000130.1:0-7532 GCA_964456215.1 uncultured Hyphomicrobiaceae bacterium | reverse complement strand
GCCGACGCTGAACCGATAGCGGCCCTTCATCGACGGGTTCTTTTTTGGGTCCAGGCTTTGGTCAATCAATATCGCTTCCTCGTCGATAAAGATCGCGCCGATTATGTCGGGTTGATCGCGCAACATGGGGATCTCAAAGGCCTTGTGCAAATCGGCGAACTCAAGCCGCAGCGCAAGATGGTAGATTGCGATGTCCGCGACTGGGATCGGCAACTTGGGCGGCTCGCCTACCGTTTCTGCGTACTCGGCGAGCAACAGTTCGGTGTCTCGTTCGATTTCGTCTTCAGAGAGATATCGGACCTGGATCGCCACTTGTTGTCATCCTCATCTGCATCATAGTGTTCTTTGGAATCAGTCGCCGCTGCTACTTGTCCTTTGCTTTCTCTGCCTTCCGGGCTAGGCGAGCCACGTCGTCCGCCGTCATACCCTTCGTAGTCCTTAGAAGCGCCGCTAGTTCGCGCGGGTGCTCCCGGATAATGTCGGAGAGGTCAGACGATACCTTTCCCGCCAGCGCAAGAAGTTCATCGACATCGATGCCGAAGATTTCGGCGATCTTACGCACCTTGTCCTCGGCCGGCGGCAGAAACTCATCCCTCTCGACCTTGGACAGATAAGTGGGGCTTACGCCGATCTTCTTGGCCATCTCGCGCAGGCCAATCTCCCTATTCTCCCGTTCCTGACGCACATACGCGCCGAACTTGATGTTCCTCCCACTGGTCATGGCTCACTCCCGTTACGTTTAGTGATTACTTAACAGTCTTCAATGAGCTTGTCAAGATGTTGGGAGTCAACTTGGTAAAATTGCGGAAATGTGGTGGACTGCGCCGGACTCTTTCGTAATTGCGACGGCTATTACGCAGCCAAGCGCAGATTACGAACATCCTCCAGCAAGCGCCTAAACTCTGGCTTCGGCGCCAGGCACATGGTTCTATAGGTATCCAGGAAGGGCAGCCAATGAATTCAAGAGCTTAGGAAATCCTGCCTAGAACAATCCAGAAGCTTTGCGGAACTTTTGCGGGAATTTCGATCAATTGTCGGCTTCGAAACGACAAGTTCCGGTGTCTTTTCGTTCTTGCCACAGATACGATCCGCTCGGCCTGGAAATTGTGTTTAAGGCGGCGGCATAACTCGAAACAATATGGTTTGGAGCGTCTTTTAATTCACAGGCTCAACTGTCCGGAAAGCCCTGACGACGGACAGATTGAGCCCCCTTCAGCACCAGCCGGACAGATGGTTCGGAATTATTTTGCGCGTACTTCCCGGCGCATTCCGCCCGGCCAACGCGCCTGTCATCGCCTAAATCCACAAACTTCACAAACGACGAAATAGGCGACGCCAAAGACCCCGCTCCTGATCATTTGAATCCCAGAAGCTGGGCCGGGAGCCAGAGCACAAGATTCGGGAAGATCGCGACAGTGACCAGGCAGATGAGTTGCAGCGTGACGAACGGGACGACCCCGCGGAACATGTGACGCAGTGTAATCTCCGGAGGTGAAATGCCGCGCAAATAGAAGATTGCCGGCGCCATCGGCGGCGTCAAATAGCTGGTCTGCACGACGATTAGGAAGAGTACGCAGAACCATACGTCATTGAATCCCATCGCCTTGACGATTGGAATGAAGACAGGAATAAAAATAAGAAGGACGGAAATCCAATCAAGAAAAAATCCGGCGACAAAGCAAATAGCCAGGAAGGCCCCGAGAGTGAGCCACGGACCGAGGGCCGCCTCGGAGATAATGCGCTCAGTCAGGACGACCCCGCCCGAGGCGATAAAAACGCCGGCGAACATATTGCCGCCAAGGATGATCACAAGGATCATGCAGGTGACTTTGAGCGTCTTGAGCACGGCCTCGTTGAGCACGGCAAGGCTGAACTGCCGGTAAAGAATCGCGAGAAGCATGGAACCAAGCGCACCGAGCGCGGCGGCCTCCGTCGGAGCGGCAAAACCAAACATGATCGAGCCGAGAACGGCGAAAATCATCGCCACGGGCGGCCATAGGGCGATGACGGTAATCCGCGTTTTCTCCCAGAACTTGGGGTCATCGTCGGATTTTGGCAGGCTTGGGCCGGCGCGCGGATCTATCAGGCAGCGCCCGAGAATATAAAGCACATAAAGCCCCGCCATGATGAGACCCGGGAAAATCATGCCGACGAACAAATCCCCTACCGAGACGTCGGCGACAGGCCCGAGAACGACAACGACAATGGATGGCGGAATTATCGTACCAAGGGAGCCGCCGGCACAAATCGTGCCTGATATCAATCCCTTATCGTAGGCATATTTGAGCATGACCGGGATCGCCAGCATCCCCACCACTGTCTCCGTGGCGCCGATCACACCGCTTGACGCGGCAAAGACAACGCACATCAACACGGTGCCGACGGCAAGCCCGCCGGGTAGGCGGCGTGTCCAAAGATGGATAGCCTCAAAGAGACGCTCGGCGATCCCGGAGCGCTCCATCATCGCACCCATGAATATGAACAGGGGCACGGCGGCGAGCACGAAATTCGACGCCACAGCGTCGATCTTCTGGACAAACTGGAAAATTACGGCATCGCCAAATGTGACGTAACCGAAGAACAGCGCCACGCCCATCATGGCGAATGCCACGGGAAAGCCAAGAAAAAGCGCCAGCAACAGCACAGGGAACATGGCAAGCGCGAGATATTCCCCCATCCCTAGATTCCCGTGCCTTCAGAAGTGTCCCATTCACTTGATTGGCCTGTGACGAACCGGATGCACTTGATGAGTTCGGCGATGCCCTGAAGGGTCAGGAACGCGATGCCTAAGAAAAAACAGAGCCGAAACGGCCAGATGACCGGGTTCCAGGCAGACTGACCCGATTGTTCGCCGGACAGAAACGCCTCGACCCAATATTCCCATGTCCCCACGCACAGCCAGAGCATTACGGGCAGAAACAGGATGACAAATCCAATCGTATCTACCAGCGCCCTCGTCTTCGGCGTGAAGCGGTTGTAAAAAACATCTATTCGAATATGCGCCCGTTCCCTGAGTGTGTAGGCAGCACCGATAAGCGCATGCGCGCCCATGGCCATATACCCCAATTCAAACGCCCAAATGGTCGGTGCGTTGAGGGCATAGCGGGAAACTACTTCATAGCAACTTGCAAGAATGAGAGGGAAGACGAGCCAGGCGATCAAGAGACCGGATGCGCCCGAAAGGCGCTCTATCCAGCGCACGATTTCGCTCATAACAATCCCCCGGCCAAGGACGGCCTTTTTTCATCTACCATGGCAATAGGGCGGAGGCGAGCAAACAAAGGGGCGCCGCATGGACGCCCCTTATGTGGATTGACATCGCTTACTTATATTTCACGTTGCGATAGCTCGCGGCGTTTTCCCAGAGCTTCTCATAAGCGCGCTGTGACTCCCAAACCTTCTTGAACCACGCGTTGTCGGCTGCCTGCTCCTCGGCCCACTTGACCGCAAGCGCCTTGGCCTCCCGCTGGACTTCCGGCGCAAGCTCGATAATCTCATTGCCTTCCTTTTTATAGAATTCGAGGGCCTTGGCGTCCTCATGGCCGATTTTCATCCAGCTCTCGAGCGTCACGATTTTCGCGGCCAGCTCGACCATCTTTTTGTCGCGGTCCGATAGCTTGGCGAAGGCCTCTTTGTTGATCACCACCTCGAACGGCGCCGTCGGTTGATGAATGCCTGGAATGATCACATATTTGGCGATCTTATGAAAACCGGTGGACTGGTTCTCATAGAGCGTGCCCCACTCCGTGGCGTCGATGGCGCCACGCTCCAGGGCCGCAAAGACCTCGCCGCCCGGCATGGTGACCGGCGCCGCGCCAAGCCCCTTGGAGATGGCGAGCCATGCCCCGGCGGTACGGAACTTCAGGCCCTTGAGATCGTCGAGGGAACGGACCGGCTTGCGCGAATGCAGGAAGGCTTCAGCGGTCCTGGCGAAGCAGGGAAAAGAAACGAGGCCCCATTTCTCCTCGTTATATTGCTTCCACATCTCAAGGCCGCCACCCTCGTAAATCCAGTGCAGCATGCGCTCGGTATCCATGGAGCCGGCGAAACCGCCGAACAAGACGGTTGTCTTGTCCTTGCCCCAGTCGTAGCCCATCCAGGTGTGACCGGCTTCCGCCACGCCCTTGGCGACGGCGCTGCGGACCTCGAGACCCTTGGTCAGCGTACCGCTCGGGAAAACGGTGATCTTGACGCGTCCATCGGTCAACTCGGCGACACGGTTTGCAAATGCCTTGGCGCCGATCTCCTGCAATGGACCACCGCCCCAGCTGGTCGGCATTTTCCACTCGTGCTCGGCGGCACTGACGCCAGTGCTGGTCATAGCAATCGCGGCCGCCAATATCAGCGCGCGCATAACGCCAGCTTGTGGTTGGGCTCTCATACTGTTTCCTCCCAAATTGGTTTTTTGCTTCGTCTCAAAAACTTGTGGCGTGTCCATCAGCGATCAGCAAATTCCGCTAAAATTCAGCTCGTTTCGATTTCGCCGATCGCACGGCCTATCTCCTCGCCCGTCATCGTCCAGTCATTGTCGAGATTGGCGATGATCGCTTTCATGAACGGTTCGCAAAGCTTTACCGCCCGCTCCTTGTCGCCGAGGCTCTCCATCAAGATCGCCAACGCCAGCTGGCGCGGAGAATCCCCTTCATAGGTCCATTCGAAACCATATTTCGTGAACCGCTTGACATCGTAATATTCTCTGAGTGGCGACCCATCGACGGTCACCACCAATCCGTCAATCGTCCGCTTTCCTTCAAAGGTAGCCATTGTAACGAGGTCCCTCCAAAGGGCTTCTGTAAAACACGAAGCGCCAAAGCCCATGCAAAATGTAAGCGAAATAATGTGTCAGGCAGTCTGAACAATGTGCCGGCATCCCGACGGCTTCTTCCCTTCACTCTCGCAAAGACTCATGCCCCTCGCCCGCCGGCGCTCTTCAGCAGCCTGTCGGATCGTCAACCACAAATGATATATCACAGATATGTTATAGATCGCGGCCGCGGACGTAAAGTGTGCTGGTTGCGTCTATCGCTTGAGCTAAATTCTCGATTGCTTTGGCCCGCTCAGAATTAACCGTTATCTGCCGCAAGTCATTGTCGGTGTCCTAGCGCATCCTTCGAAGACCAAGACCGCGCGCGATCAGCCCTAAACGGCTTCGACCGTCGAGCGGGTAAAGGTTTCCGTGTAATCAATCAACCGGTCCGAGGCGGCCGCCGCACGGTCGGGATCGCCTGAGGCTATGGCGCGCGCCTGTTCGGCATGCAGCCGCGCGCAGAGCGGCATATCGGCGGCGACCTTGTAATGCGTGTACCAGTAACGGCGCGACAAGCCGGCAAGGAGCCGCATGGCGCGCGCGGCATATTCGTTATGGGCGGCCTCGGAAATGAGCTGGTTCAGCGCGTTGTCCAGACGCATGAACGCGATGTCGTCATTGCTTGCGGCTGCCTGCTCCATGCCCTCCGCGATTTCCAGGAACCGCTCTCTTTGCGCTTCCGTTCGCCTGGCAGCACCCGAGCGCGATAACAGGCGTTCGAGCTCTCTGCGGACTTCGAGCACCAGGAGTTGACTCCTCGGATTGATATCGGAGACGAGGATTCCCTTGCGCGGCAGGATGACGATCAATCCTTCGCGCGCCAGGCGCTGAAGGGCCTCGCGAATGGGTGTGCGACCTATATTCAGCTGCCGGGCAAGGGAAGACTCCGACAACACCTCGCCCGGCGGCAGTTGCAGCGTGACGATCAGCTCCTCAAGCCGCGCGTAGGCCTGGTCCGTCAGGGAGCCTTTGTCCGGATCGGTTTCTGTCCGGCTATTCAAGGTATCTGCATCTGGCTGTGACACGAAATCTCTCGCTGGGCTGTCGACGTATTGAACCTATAGCTGTTTGCGTTCCTCGACCATCGTCAGAAACTTTTCATATTCCGCATCCTTGACCGTATAGGTGTGATCGTCGTCCGGGAAGGCGCCCTCCTTGACTTCTTTTACATATTGGCCGATGCCCGCTACCGCCACTTCGGTGAACTTGGCGAACCTTTTAGTGAATTTCGGCTTGAAGTCCGTAAACACGCCGAGAAGATCATGACAAAGGAGAATTTGACCGTCGGTGCCGACGCCGGCACCGATGCCGATCGTCGGAATTTCCAGCTGCCTGGAAATCACTTCGGCGATCCTGCCCGGAACCGCCTCGAATTCCAGCATGAAGCAGCCGGCATCCTGGATGGCAAGGGCATCCTCCAGAATTTTCATGGCCGATGCCGCCGTTCTTCCCTGGATCTTGAAGCCGCCGAACATGGCGATGGTGTGGGGCGTGAGCCCGATATGCGAAGCCGTCGGGATGCCGGCGTCGACGAGGGCTTTCAGAATATGCGCCTGGCTCTTGCCCCCTTGCGGTTTCACCGCATCGCTGGCGGCTGCCTGCATGAACCGCGTGGCGTTTTTTAAAGCCTGGTCGACTGTGTGATAGCTTTGATACGGCATGCATCCGAGAACAAACGTATTCGGGGCGCCGCGGCGGATCGCCTGGGCGTGCATGACCATCATGTCCATCGTTGCCGGGATCGTGCTCGGGTGACCATGGGCGATCATCGCCAAACTGTCGCCGACCACGGCGACGTCGACGCCGGCCATCTCCGCCCACTGCGCCGAGGTATAATCGGGAACCGACATATAGACCATCTTCTCGCCGGTCTTTTTCGAGTCCCGGATTTCCGTGATCGTGCGCTTCTTGCGTTCTGCTTTCGTTGCCGACCCTGCGGGTTTTGAATCGTTCGCCATGACACCCCTCCCTCTGATGTATTACTAATATATCATTTATGTTAGAGAGTCGGCGTTTGCGCGGTCAAGGGACGCACGGCCACTCCAGGGAGGTTTATCGGAATGGCGCTACCGCCGTGGTTCGAACTCGGCGTTTTCATGGCGGCCATGCTCATCGTCGTCATGTTCGTGGTAACGGTCGCCGGCCACTTCCCGGTCGAACATCGCGCCAAGGAGCTGACGACGCCGGCCGGAGCGCTGCTCCTCTGGACGACCTCATTGATCACCACCGTAACGGCTCTCGTCGCAATTTTCTTCGTCTACCGGCTGATCCCGACCTATGCGGCGATCATCGGCGGCGGTTTCATGATCCTGATCGCACCCTATGTGCTCCATCCCTTCCCCGATCGTTTCGTCAATGGACGCCTGTCGCTTATCCTGCTCGCGGCAGCAGCCGCAATCCTCGATCTCGGAATGCTGGCCAGGCTGTCGTGAGGCGACCGCTGTTCCACGAGCCACGACGCTGAAAAGCACAGCCGCTCTGTCAGGTTCATTCTCCCCCTTTACGCGAGAAAACATGCACCCAGCAGGAAAGGCCGGCACGGGGTTCCGCCCGGGTGGTGAGATGAGGGTGCGCCCCTCGAATGGGGCAGCGCGGAGCGCCGAAAGATCGCGTTCCGAATTTTTTAAGGGCAACCTCTCGGCGCCCCGCGCGCGGCGTCTTTTCGAACATTCGCCCGGCATCTTCACCGCTCAATCGCGGCTGTAGCTTTCCGGCGCGGAGGGCG
>CAYWBS010000129.1:0-7594 GCA_964456215.1 uncultured Hyphomicrobiaceae bacterium | reverse complement strand
TTCAGCTTGTCGGCGGCGTCGTGTTGCACGAGGGACGCATTGCGGAAATGAAAACGGGTGAAGGAAAAACGCTGGTCGCAACTCTGCCCGTCTATTTGAACGCGCTGACCGGACGGGGCGTTCACGTTGTCACCGTCAACGATTATCTTGCCAAGCGCGATGCCGCATGGATGGGGCAGATATACGAATTTCTCGGCCTCTCGGTCGGCTGCATATTGAACGAGATCGACGACGATGATCGCAAAACCCAATATGCCTGCGATGTTACCTATGGCACCAACAACGAATTTGGTTTCGACTATCTCCGCGACAATATGAAGTACAGCATGGAGGAGATGGTCCAGCGCGGGCACGCATTTGCCATTGTCGACGAGGTCGACTCAATACTTATCGACGAGGCGCGTACACCCCTCATCATTTCCGGGCCCGTTGAGGATCGCTCGGAACTCTACAATACACTCGACACGTTCATCCCGAATCTGGACAAGGAGGATTACGAGGTCGATGAGAAAACACGCTCCGTCACGCTCACCGAGACGGGCAACGAGCATGTCGAAAACCTCCTCAATGCTGCCGATCTCCTGAAGGGCGACTCGCTTTACGACGTCGAGAATGTCACCATCGTCCATCATGTGAACCAGGCGCTCAGGGCGCATAAGCTCTTCTTCCGCGATCGCGATTACATCGTAAAGAATGACCAGGTCGTAATTATCGATGAATTCACGGGCCGCATGATGGAGGGACGGCGCTATTCGGAAGGCCTGCATCAGGCGCTTGAAGCCAAGGAACATGCAGCAATCCAGCCTGAAAACCAGACGCTCGCCTCGATCACCTTCCAGAACTATTTCCGCCTCTATGACAAGCTTGCGGGGATGACCGGCACGGCGGCGACCGAAGCCGATGAATTCATGGATATTTACAAGCTGGACGTCCTGGAAATTCCGACAAATGTTCCGGTAGTGCGCCTTGACGAGGACGATGAGGTCTACCGGACCGCCAGGGAAAAATTTGACGCCATTATTGCCGAGATCCATGATTGCCGGAAACGCGGACAGCCGGTTCTCGTCGGCACGACATCGATTGAAAAATCCGAATTGCTTTCGGGCATGTTGAAGAAGATCAAGGTAGCCCACCAGGTCCTCAACGCCCGCTACCACGAGCAGGAGGCGAATATTATCGCCCAGGCGGGAGTTCCGGGCACCGTGACAATCGCCACCAATATGGCCGGTCGGGGGACGGATATTCAGCTTGGTGGAAATCTTGAAATGCGCATTGCCAATGAACTTGGCGACGAGGCTGACGAAGAAAAGCGCGCCAAGAAAATCGAATATATTCGGGCCGATGTGGCGAAGAAAAGGGAGAAGGCGCTGCAAGGGGGCGGTCTATACGTCCTGGCAACCGAGCGGCACGAAAGCCGACGTATTGACAACCAGCTCCGGGGCCGGTCAGGCCGGCAGGGCGATCCCGGCCGCTCCAAATTCTACCTCTCGCTCGAAGACGATTTGATGCGCATATTCGGTTCCGACCGGATGGACACCGTGCTGCAAAAGCTCGGCCTGGAGGAAGGCGAAGCGATCATTCATCCTTGGATCAACAAGGCGCTCGAGAAGGCGCAACAGAAGGTCGAGGCGCGCAATTTTGATATCCGCAAAAATCTATTGAAATACGATGACGTCATGAATGACCAGCGCAAGGTCATTTTTGAACAGCGCATCGAGCTGATGGGCGATGAAGATGTCAGCGAGACGATCGAGGATATGCGTCACCAAGTGGTTGAAGAACTGGTAAGAAGGCATATCCCGGAAAAGGCCTATGCCGAGCAGTGGGATGTTGGCGGACTTAAGGAAGAGATTGCCAATGTTTTCAATCTTGTCGTTCCTATCGACGAATGGGCGCAGGAAGAAGGCATCGCGGACGACGAAATCCAGGAACGGCTGATCAAGAAAGTCGACGCCGCGGCCGCCAAGAAAGCGGCGGAGTTCGGCGCCGATGTCATGCGCCACGTCGAAAAGGCGGTTCTTTTGCAGACGCTCGATCATCTCTGGCGGGAGCATTTGTTGACACTTGAGCATTTGCGCCAGGTCATCGGGCTGCGCGGCTACGGCCAACGCGATCCGCTAAATGAATATAAATCGGAAGGCTTCACGCTGTTCGAAGGGCTTTTGGCGAATTTGCGCGAGGCCGTGACCGGCCAGCTCATGCATGTGGTGCTGGCATCGGAAGACGAGGCGCCTTCGCTTGAGCTGGCGGAGCTACCGGAAATGGAGGCGCATCATTTGGACCCCTTTACCGGCGAGGATGAATTCGATTTGGGTGATGACGAGTTGCATTTGGATGGCCGGCTGATGAACGGCGATGGCGGTTTCCAAAAGCTGCAACCGGTCAGGACAAAAACCAAGGCCGGGCCGCTTGATCCGGAGGATCCGGCAACCTGGGGAAAAGTCGGCCGTAACGCCAAATGCCCTTGCGGTTCCGGAAAGAAATACAAGCACTGCCACGGCAAGCTTACATAGATCGCTTCATTTCGCTGATATGCCGGCGGACGGAAAGACAAATAGGGTGCGGAGAGTTTGACCATTTAACCCGGCGTGCAGCACAGGCCTTTTGAGGCACGAACAATCTCCTATATTCCGGATGAACGGCGTTTCGAATAGCGCAAACGTCTGTCTATGGTCGGCGGCGCTGGTGGCGAATTGGCGCGCTGTCGATCAAGAATGCTAGTCAATCGTGCAATGATAATGGAGTGTTCAGCAATGGGCGACTTCGCTTCCGATATTGCGTTCACGCTGTCCGTGAAGGCCGAACAACAGCGGCGCGGCTCGCGAGCCGGTTACCAGAAAATGGCGGAGAAGCGGGACTGGAACCGGAAAATTACGGACGACCTCCGCCAATTCCTTGAGACATGCAACAGTTTCTATTTCGCGACGGCGACCGTGGACGGACAGCCCTACATTCAGCACCGCGGCGGTCCACCCGGGTTCCTGAAAGCCGTCGATGACGAAACGCTGGCCTTTGCCGATTTTTCCGGCAATCGCCAGTACATCACCGTCGGCAATCTCGCGGAAAACGATAAGGCGCACATCTTTTTGATGGACTACGCGAACAAGAAGCGGGTTAAGATCTGGGGGCGCGCCAAATTCGTCGAAGATGACGAGGTGCTGATCGCGCGGCTTTTCGATCTGAACTACAAAGCGCGGCCCGAACGCGTAATCCTGTTCACGGTTTCAGCCTGGGACGTCAATTGTCCGCAACATATTCCGCAAAAATTTGAATTGGCGACTGTTGAGGAGGCGACCGCGAAGCTGACCGCACGCATTGCCGAACTTGAGGCCGAAGTGGCCGAGCTCAAAGAAAGAAAAGCGTAGAGATCGGCCGATAGCAACGAACCGGCGCCCGTCAGCGGATGCCGGCCCTCAATGCAATGTCTCAAACAGACGCCGCATCAGCAACATGCGCGGAACCAGAGATGAGATAAGGAGATGTTCCTCAAGGGTGTGCGCACCGGCGCCGTCGACGCCGAGACCGTCCAGCACCGGTTTATCGGCGACGAAATTGCCGTCGCTGCCGCCGCCTGTCCAGGTTCCGACCAGATCGAATCCGATCTCGGCCGCCAGCGACTTGGCGTGATCAAAAAGGGCTCTTATGGCCGGCGTCTCTTCGTATGGCGGACGCATAAGCCCCCCCTCGACCGTCAGCGCCACATCCGGTTCTTTGGATTTCAGCCCCTTGATCCATGGCACCATCTCGTTGGCGACATCAGGACTGCGAAATCGCATGTCAAGCTGGATGCGGCACTCCTCTGGTATGACATTGACCGCCGTTCCCCCTTCGATCAGCCCTGTATTAAAGGTCAATCCGCGCTCGTAATCCGTCCGGCTTTCTATGTCAACGATTTGGCGGGCGATCTCCAGGATAGCGCTTCTGCCATCTCTGTGACGGCTGCCGGAATGCGCCGGCCGGCCGCGCGCCATAATGCGAAATCGCGCCGAGCCCTGCCGCCCGGTCACGATTTTTCCGCCGTCCCGCGCGGGTTCGGTGACAAGAACATATTTGGCGCGTTCGCCGGCCGCCTCGATTTGGGCGCGTGACGTGGGGCTGCCGACTTCTTCGTCGGAGACATAAAGAAAGCGTATGGGCAGCTGCGGTGTCACTCCGGCTTCGACAAGAGTGCGATAGGCGATCCATGCTAGGTAAGCGCCGCCCTTCATGTCGTAGATGCCCGGACCAAAGGCCTTGTCTCCCTCGACCTTGAACGGCAGTTTTCCCAGTGTACCTAAGGGATGCACCGTATCCAAATGCGAAAGGACGAGAATACCTTTGTCTTCTCCGCCCCAGGGCGACGATATTGCTACATGATCACCGCGCCCCTCTTTGCCCGGTATCCGCTCGACCCTGGCGCCGGTTTGCGCATAACCGCCCGCAACAATATCCATCATGCGGTTGACACCGGCCGGATCGCTGGTCGGGCTCTCGACCTCTACCCATTCGCGAATTCCGGAAAGAATTTCTTCGGCAGCCGGCGTGTGCATTTGTCAACCTCCCTAGGGCCTGTCCCGAACTGAGTGAATCATGGGGGATTCCCAAAGAACCGCTAATCAGACTCAAAACACATGCCGGGTAAGGAGGTCAGCATGCACGCCCAAAACTTTCTGCCGTGATCTTCGAACCTCATTTGTGCGGGCCATTGAGTCCGGCCTGTCGCACCGGCAGGCGGCGCAACGGTTTGGTGTGAGCCCGTCCAAGCGCGAACCGCCGGCATGCCCTGGGGCGCAAATCTGAAACGGCCCGCGTCATCGCCCTTCGCGGAACCAAGCTAACGCAATCAAGCCCACGAGCAATGCAAGGGCGAGAAAACCGGCGAAAAGGGGTATCTGCTTGACCCCGCGCACGACGTAAGCGTCGCGGTTTCGAAGACCCATCCAATTCGATCCATACATAATTTTTGCGGATCTGAGCATCGACAGGCGTGGCAAGCTGATTTGTCCGGCGGCCTTTCCGGCGCTGATCCAAAATGTTCCGCCACCAGTACTCTCGGTAAACGGTTTGATGATTTCGTCTGTGGCGGCAACCTTCGCCAGCTCACGGGAGTTCATCGGACCGACATGAGCGATCGTCGAGAGATCGCCCGAACGGAGCCGGTAAAGTCCCGCTTCCTGAACTTCGAGTTGTTTGCGCCAAACACCGTCCGTGACCTTATCCAACGAGACCGGCTCCTTCTTGCCGCTCGGCGATGTCAGCGTCACCGGATCGATCTCATCGCTCATGGAACGGCGCTCGATCGATAGGCTTTTTCCACTTCCTGTGGCGCGCAAGAACTCTTCTTCGAGATCCGGCTCTTTCATGAGCCAGTGGGCGAGGCGGCGCAACAGGGCGGTGTAGGGACCGCCACCCTCAAAGCCGCGTGCCCAAAGCCAGGCATGATCCGAAAGAAGCAGGGCAACTCGGCCCTTGTTTCGCCGGTTGAGAATGAGCAGCGGTTTATCATTGGCGCCATGCATTAATACTTCCCCGCCGCTCGGCTGGGCCTCGACAAGCCGGAACCAGCGGCCCCAATCCGGGGTTTCCTTCTGGCTGCCCGGAAGGCCTCGTGTCACGGGATGTTTTGCGCCGGCGAGTGTAATCTTGGCCTTGTAGGGCTGCTCGATGACCCGCCCAGTGGGTGCTGCGGGAAGAATTTGCGCCAACGGCGTGCGATAAAGGCTCATGGCAGCGGCGTAATCCTGCCCGGCGGCGACAAGGACCGCGCCGCCCTTCTCGACATAACGGGCGACATTATCGAGATAAAGCACAGGCAGAACGCCGCGCCGCTGGTAGCGGTCGAAAATGATGAGATCGAAATCTTCCAGCTTCTCCGAAAATAGCTCGCGCGTCGGAAACGCGATAAGGGAAAGCTGGTTGATGGGCGTTCCATCCTGCTTTTCCGGTGGGCGCAGAATTGTGAAATGGACAAGATCGACCGCCGCATCCGACTTCAGCAGATTGCGCCATGTGCGCTCGCCCGCATGAGGCTCGCCCGAGACCAGCAGCACGCGCAAATTCTCGCGCACGCCTTCCGCGGATATTGCCGTTCGATTGTTGGCGAGCGTTAATTCGTCTTTCGCCGCTTCCAGTTCCAATTCGACAATATTTGTTCCGGCATGCGGAAAATTCATCGGGATTTCTATCGGCTCGCCGACCCGCACTTGCAGCGTTTCAACCGATTGGCCTTCCCGCGTAATCTTTAATGTCGCGGTTTGCCCCTCCACGAAACCAGTCCCGGTTTCAACCACTTTTATTTTGATTTTGTCGGTGCCTTCGACAAGTCCAAACCGCGGCGCATTGAGCACTTCAATACGCCGGTCCCGTTCGCCCTTGGACCCGGTAATCAGCGCATGCATGGGTGCGGTCAGCCCCAGACTCGCGGCGGTTTTCGGAACGTCGTGAATTTGTCCGTCGGTGATGGCGATAATCCCGGCGAGCCGGTCGGTAGGAATGCCGGACAGGCTGCGATTGAGGTCGGCAAAGAGAGTCGTTCCTTGCTTGGCCTCGTTGGCGCCTTGCGATGACGTGACCCAGCGAACTTCCAGATTAGGAATTCTGCCGAGCCTCTCGGCGAGTTCCCGGCGCACGGCCGCCGTGCGCTCAACGCGTCCGGCAATCTTCTGGCTGGCACTTTCGTCGACGATCACCAGGGCGATATTTGTAAGCGGGTCCCTGTCTTCCTGCTTAAGGTGAGGATTTGAAAGCGCGGCGACCAGCGCCAAAAGCGCGGTGCAGCGGATAATTCTGCCGCGCGACATCCTGACGAGGGTAAGGACGAGGAATAGCGCTGACAGTCCAAGCGCGGTCCAAAAGGCGGGAGCCGGCAATACAGGATAAAACTCAATCGACCAATTCATTGCTTTATTATTGTCCTAAGCGCTCCAGAAGCGCGGGAAGATGAACCTGATCGGCTTTGTAATTGCCGGTAAGCGCGTACATTACGATATTGACACCTGTCCGGTAGGCCATCTCCCGTTGCACGTCACCGCCGGGCACGACGGCAAACAACGGCCGGTGCTGATCATCAAGCGCCCAGGCGGACGCGAAATCGTTTGAAGTAATGAGAATGGAGCTGACGCCGTCAGACCGTCTCGCCCGGCGCTCATTTGTTGATTTTCGCTCAGATTGCGCTTCGACCCATAGGACGCCGCCATCCCATCTGCCGGGGAAGCTATCCAAAAGATAAAACGACTTGGTCAGCACATGGCCTTGCGGTACGGGCTCCAGCCGCGGAATATCAAGCTTGCCCAGGATTCTCTGAAGGGCGCGGTTGCCCGGCGTTTCGCCTCCCTGACGCAGTGGCAGGGTCGTTTGATGATCGCGTGTATCGAAAATGATCATGCCGCCTTGTTTCATATAAGCGTCGATCTTGGCCAATGTCGGCGCCGGCAGTGGCTGCGCCTCCACATGGATCGGCCAGTAAAGCAGTGGAAAGAAAGCAAGTTCATCGCTGACGACATCGACCGCCATGGGGGCGGCGGGTTCGACGGCAGTGCGCGCAGACAGGATACGGCTCAATCCCTCCAGGCCAAGGCGACTGACGCGATCAATCTCTTCATTGCCCGTTACCACA
>CAYWBS010000128.1:0-7653 GCA_964456215.1 uncultured Hyphomicrobiaceae bacterium | reverse complement strand
GGAGAACCTGGGTTACATCAAGATCGATATCACCAAGGATGATTATAAGAGCGTCACCAGCCCGGTGCCGACCCTCGGCGCGGTGACCATCCTCGTGGTCAACAAGGACGTTCCCGATAACGTCGTCTACAACGTCACCAAGGCTCTTTGGGACAACCACGCCGAGCTCGCCAAGGTGAAGTCGGTGTGGAACTCGGTCAAGCTCGAGAACGCGCTGCTCGGCGCCGCGATTCCGGTGCATCCGGGCGCCAAGAAATTTTACGACGAAAAGGGCGTGAAATAGCCTGATCGTAAGAGCATCATATTTGCGGGCGCGATGGCCATCGACGTCGCGCTCGCGAGAATGCCGGTGCTTCACCACCTCGCGAAGCCTTGAGAAGCATCAAACGCCGCCGCCGGGAGCGCAATGAATAACGATACGGGCCAACGGCCCCGCCGCATCGTCTACCACGAAGAGCGCGAATATTCCGTGCTTGAGACGGCGCTTCGCCACCGCACGCCCGATCTGGTGAAATGGCTGGCGTTGACGGTTGCAACGCTCTCCATCGCCTTGGCGCTGTTTCATCTTTTCGTCGCCGTCTTCGGCACGCCGGAATCGAGAGCGTTTCGCTCGACACATCTGACCGTCATGCTGGTCCTGGCGATCCTGTTGAGACCTGCCGGGCGGAAGAACTGGAAGGACCCGCCGGTCGGGACTAGGGGATGGACGGCGTTCGGTTTCGATCTCGGCCTCGTTCTCGCCGGGATCGGCATTCAGGTCTACACGATGTGGGATATTTCCGCATTCGCCATGCGCGAGGGCGAGCTTATCACCAGCGATCTGTGGGTCGGCTCGGCGCTCATCCTGCTGGTGCTTGAGACGACCCGGCGCGCCGTCGGCATTCCGATGGTCATCGTTTCCCTGTTCTTTGTCGTTCATGCGCTTTTCGCCAACCATTTCTTCGGCTTCCTTTACGGGCCGCCAACGTCATTCACGAAATATATCGATGTCCTGTTCATCCGCTCGGAAGGCATGTTCGGCATTCCCATATCGGTGGCCGCCACATACATCGTCCTCTTTATCATTTTCGGAGCGATCCTGATCCGCACCGGCGCCGGGCGGATGTTTATCGATCTGGCCATCGCGCTGACCGGCCATAGGACAGGCGGCCCAGCAAAAGCGGCCGTCGTCGCCAGCGCTTTCCTTGGAACCGTTTCGGGTTCCGCGGTCGCCAATGTGGTGACGACGGGCTCGTTTACGATACCGTTGATGAAGCGCTTGGGGTACCGGCCGAAATTCGCCGGCGCGGTCGAAGCCTGCGCGTCATCCGGCGGCCAGATTACGCCGCCGATCATGGGCGCGGCGGCGTTCATCATCGCCGAGTTCATGCATGTCAGCTATTTCGCCGTCATTATCGCCGCCATTATTCCGACCTTTCTCTATTTCTCGACCGTTTATTTCATGGTCCATATCGAGGCCGACAAGGACGGCATAAAGCGGATTGACCGCGACCAGCTGCCGCGTGTTTGGGATGTCGTCAAGCAAGGCTGGCACCAGCTTCTCACCCTTGCGGTGCTGATCGGACTTCTCGCCATCGGCTATTCGCCGATGATGGCGGCTTTCTGGGCGATAATTACCTTGGTGGCCTTGAGTTTCCTGCAGCCGGTGACGCGGATAAGTCCCGTCGACCTTTTCGCGGCTCTGGAGACGGGGGTGCGCAGCGCCATGCCGGTGACCATAGCCTGCGCCTGCGCCGGCATCATCGTCGGCTCGATCTTCGTGTCCGGGCTCGGACTGAAATTCACCAACCAGGTCATCACGCTTTCCGGCGGCAATCTGTTCTTCTTGCTCTGTCTGACGGGTGTCGCCGCGATTATTCTCGGCATGGGCATGACGACGACCGCCGTCTACATCACCGTCGCGGCGCTGATCGTGCCGTCGCTCATACAGCTCAACGTCGAACCGATGGCGGCCCATTTCTTTGCATTCTATTACGGCGTCGTATCGACCATAACGCCGCCGGTGGCGCTTGCATCCTTCGCTGCGGCGGCGATCGCCGGATCGCCGCAGATGGCCACAGCGGTCGAATCGGCGCGCATCGGCGTCGCCAAATATCTTGTGCCCTTCATCTTTGTGTACAGTCCAAGCCTGCTGTTCATCGGTCCGCTCTGGCTATCGGCGATATCGACGGCGCTTGGCTTTATCGGTCTTTGGGGATTGTCGGTGACGCTTGAAGGCTGGTACCGCGGCGAGCTCTCGGTCCCGATACGGCTGGTTATTGGATTGCTTTCGATTGCCGCGCTGTTTCCGCCAGTGGTGCCGATATTCGGTACGGTCCCGGGCTATTTGTTGCCGGCATTCGGAATCATTGGTCTCGCCTCGTTTGCCGTGACCCGGTATCGATTTGCCCCGCAGGCCGCCCGGTGAAAGGCGATCCGATATTTATCGGCCGTCCGCTCTATTGGGCGATCTGGGTGGTAATTATCGCGGTCCTGGCGTGGCTTGGCCTGACCGCCCAGCATGTGCGCGAATTCGTGCCGTTTCAATTCGCCGTGCTGGCGCTGGCCGCAGGCGCGGTGGCGGTTCTGGTTCTGGCGTATCGGCCCGGCGAGCGCATCACCCGCGAGAAATTCGAGGATGAGCCAGGCCCGGACTCATAAGGGCGCGTCCTTGGCCTTGCCGGGGTCCGCGTAAAGCCATCGCGGGCGCTGTTTTTTGAGTTCGAGCCTGGCGACCGCCGTCAGATGCACTTCGTCCGGGCCGTCGGCGAGCCTGAGGCTCCGGGCACGCGCCCAGGCAAAGGCAAGACCAAAGTCCTCGGCGACGCCGCCGCCGCCATGCACCTGGATCGCGCGGTCAATGACGTCAAGCGCCATTCGCGGCGCGGCCACCTTGATCATGGCGATTTCAGCGCGGGCGCTCTTGTTGCCGGCCGTGTCCATCATATAGGCCGCTTTGAGAGTGAGCAGGCGGGCCTGCTCGATCTCCAGGCGCGAGCAGGCGATGGCGTCCATGACGACGCCCTGTTCGGAAAGCGGCTTGCCGAAGGCGGTGCGCGCCTCGGCGCGGGCGCACATGGCTTCGAGCGATCTTTCCGCGACGCCGATAAGGCGCATGCAATGGTGGATGCGGCCGGGGCCGAGGCGGCCCTGGGCGATCTCGAAGCCGCGGCCTTCTCCAAGGATCATGTTTTCCGCCGGCACGCGCACGTCCTTGAAATCGACCTCGAAATGGCCGTGCGGCGCATGATCGTAGCCAAAGACGGTGAGCGGCCTGACGAGCGTCACTCCGGGCGTCGCGCGGGGCACCAGGATCATCGATTGCTGCCTGTATTTTTCCGCGTCCGGATTGCTCTTGCCCATGAAAATAAAGATTTCGCAGCGGTGATCGCCGGCGCCCGAGGTCCACCATTTCCGGCCGTTGAGGACATATTCGCCGCCGTCGCGCTCGATCCTGGCCCGGATATTGGTCGCATCCGACGAGGCAACGTCCGGCTCGGTCATGGCGAAGGCGGAACGGATTTCGCCGGCGAGCAGCGGCTTCAGCCACCGTTCTTTCTGGGCGTCGCTGCCATAGCGGACCAGGACCTCCATATTGCCGGTATCCGGGGCGGCGCAGTTAAAGACTTCCGGTCCGATCGGCGAGCGGCCCATGACCTCGCAGAGCGGCGCATATTCGAGATTGGTAAGCCCGGCGCCGTATTCGGTATCGGGGAGAAACAGATTCCAGAGACCGGCGTCGCGGGCCCGGGACTTGAGCGCCTCCATCACCGGCGGCGTCCGCCATCTGTCGCCCGCTTCGAGCTCCTCGACATACTGGCGCTCGGTCGGGTAGACATGCTCATCCATGAAGGCGAGCAGCCGGGCGCGGTAATCCTCGACTTTCGCGGAAAACCTGAAATCCATGAGTCACCTCTTGCCGCCGGCGGCACATCGGCATGGACGCCGGCGCACCGCTTCCGGTTTGCCTTGCCTATTGCGTCGGATCGGAACCGACGCGGACGATGAGCTTACCGAAATTCTCGCCCCGGAGCAGTCCGATCAGCGCGCCGGGCGCGTTTTCGAGCCCATCGACGAAATCCTCGCGATATTTGATCCGGCCCTCGCCGATCCAAGTGGTCATGGCCTCCTGGAACTCTTCCTCCTGATCGGCATAGTCCCAGACAATGAATCCCTGAATATGCAGCCGGTTGGTGAGCACGGATCTCATCAGCAGCGGGATCTTGTTCGGACCCGGCGGAAGCTCGGTGGCGTTATAATGGGCGACCAGGCCGCAGACCGGGACGCGGGCGAAGAAATTGAAGAGCGGCAAGACGGCCTCGAAGACCGCGCCGCCGACATTTTCATAATAAATATCCACGCCGTCCGGGCAGGCTTCGGCGAGGTTGCCGGCAAAGTCCGGCTCGCGGTGGTTGAGGCAGGCGTCGAAGCCAAGCTCGTCGCGGACAAAGGCGCATTTCTCCGCCGAACCGGCAACGCCGACGACACGGCAGCCCATGATCTTCGCGATCTGGCCGACGGCGGAGCCGACGGGACCCGAGGCGGCGGCGACGACGAGGGTTTCCTCGTCTCTCGGCTGGCCGATGTTGAGGAGGCCCGTATAGGCGGTCATTCCGGGCATGCCGAGAATGCCGAGCGCCGTGGAGACCGGCGCCAGCGCCGGGTCGAGCTTGCGCAACCCCTTGCCGTCGGAGAGCGCATGGTTCTGCCAGCCGGTATAGCCGAAGACGAGATCGCCTTCCGCGAAGTCCGCATGCCGAGACGAAATGACCTCGCTGACGGCGCCGCCGGTCATCACCTCTCCGATGTCGACGGGCTTGGTGTAGGATTTCGCCGCGTTCATGCGCCCGCGCATATAGGGATCGAGGGAGAGATAGATTGTCCGCGTCAGCAATTCGCCGTCGCCCGGCTCCGGCGCCGGCGTCTCGACAAGCCTGAAGTCACTTTCCCTGGGCGCGCCTTCCGGGCGCGCCGCAAGCAGTATTTGACGGTTGGTGATGTTACTCATTACGACTCCTTGAACCTGCACTCCCGGATACCCCACCGGCTATGCTCCGCGCTTGGGGGATGCTAGACATCCCGCGGTCGGCCGACCATACTCAAATTTCGCCAGGGAACGGAAGTTTTCAGATCGGGGTTGACCCATGGAGGATCTCGTCCGGTACGAGACGCACGGTAGAATCGCGTTGATTGCACTGAACAATCCGCCGGTGAACGCCATGGGGCTCGCGGTCAGGCAGGCTGTTGACGGGGCGGTTCGGAAAGCGGCCTCGGATCCCGATATCGGCGCGATCATCATCGCCGGCCGGGGGCGTTGCTTTTCCGGCGGCGCCGATATTCGCGAATTCGGGAAACCGCGTGAAGCGCCGCTCCTCGCCGATGTCATCAACCGCTGCGAAAGCTGCGACAAACCGGTCATCGCGGCGATCCACGGGACGGCCGTCGGCGGCGGCTGCGAACTGGCGCTTGGCTGCCATTACAGGGTCGGCGACGCCAGCGCGCGTTTCGGCTTGCCGGAGATCAAGCTTGGCCTGTTGCCGGGCGCCGGCGGAACGCAGCGCCTGCCGCGGCTGATCGGGCTCGCCCCGGCGCTGGACATCATCCTGAGCGGCGACTATGTCGATGCGCAACGCGGCAGGTCGCTCGGCTTTTTCGACGAGCTGATTGACGGAGACCTGGAGGCGGGCGCACTCGCCTTTGCCGAAAAGCTTCTGGCGGACGGCGCCGGTCCGCGCCCGGTTCGCGACAGGGCCATAGATGGGGAGGGCAGCGAGGAAATATTTGCCAGGGCGCGGGCGAACGCCGAGCGGCGCTCGCGGGGACTGATTGCTCCAAAACGGTGCATCCAAAGCGTGGAGAACGCGCTGACACTGTCCCTTGAGGAAGGTCTTGCCGGGGAGAAGGCGTTTTTCGAGGAGCTGGTGCAGTCGGACCAGTCGAAGGCGCAGCGTCATATTTTCTTCGCCGAGCGCCAGGCGCAGAAAATTCCGGATGTGCCGGCCGATACGCCCGTCCGTCCAATCGACCGCGCGGCGGTGCTTGGCTGCGGCACCATGGGGCGCGGCATCGCCATGAGCCTGGCCAGTGGCGGCAAATCCGTGCTGGTTCTGGAGGTGGACAAGGAGGCTTTGCAAAAGGGCCTCGGCGGCATTCGCGAGACCTATGCCGGCAGCGTCTCGCGCGGCAGCCTGACACCGGCGGACATGGATGCGCGTCTCGCGCTGATATGCGGCTCGACGGACTACGCGGACCTTGCCGACGCCGATATCATTATTGAAGCCGTTTTCGAGGATATGGAGCTGAAGAAGCGGGTATTCGAAAGGCTCGATCAGTTCTGCAAGCCCGGCGCAATCCTTGCCACCAACACCTCATCCCTCGACGTCAATGAGATCGCCGAGGCGACCGTGTGGTCCGAAAGCGTCATCGGCACCCATTTCTTCAGCCCGGCGAACGTCATGAAACTGATGGAGAATGTCCGCGGCGCCAAGACGGCGGGCGATGTCATCGCCACGGTGATGAAGCTCTCGAAAGATATCGGCAAGGTCGGCGTTCTGGTCGGCGTTTGCGACGGCTTCGTCGGCAACCGCATGCTCTACGCCTATAGAAGCCAGGCGGAGTTTCTCCTGGAGGAAGGAGCGCTGCCGCATCAGGTCGACAAGGTTATTTATGACTTCGGCTTCCCGATGGGGCCGTTCGCGATGGGCGATCTGGCCGGCCTCGATGTCGGCTACCTCGTCCGCCAGCACAGGCGCAAGACGAAGCCGTCGAACGACCGTTATTCGTTCATTGGCGACCGTATCGTCGAGATGGGCCGTTACGGCCAGAAGAACGGCAAGGGCTGGTATCTTTACGAGGAAGGCAGCCGCAAGCCGGTTCCCGATCCGGAAATCGAGAAGCTGATTACCGGCATTTCTAAGGAGCTGGGCATCGAGCGGCGGGAGATCACGGATCGGGAAATCCACGACCGCTGTATCTATCCGTTGATCAATGAAGGGGCGAAGATCCTGGAGGAAGGGATCGCCATCCGGCCGAGCGACATCGATGTCGTATGGATCTATGGCTATGGTTTCCCGCGCGGCAAGGGCGGCCCGATGTTTTACGCGGATCTGGTTGGGCCGAAAACCGTCTATGAGGCAATGAGCCGGTTCTACGATGAGCAGGGGGAGATGCTCAAGCCGACGCCGCTTCTGGAAGAGTTGGCGAAGTCCGGCAGGAATTTCTCCGATCTTGCCGGCTGATTCCGGCACCTGCGACAAAGGAGTTTAAATGACGGAAGCTGTCATCGTTTCCACCGCCCGCACGCCGATCGGCAAGGCGTTTCGCGGCGCCTTCAACAAGACCCACGGCGCGGTCCTGACCGGCCATGTGATCGAGCATGCGGTGGCGCGAGCCGGCATCGCGCCCGAAGAGGTCGAGGATGTCATTATCGGCTGCGGCTATCCGGAAGGGGCGACGGGAAAGAACATCGCCCGCATGGCGGCGATCCGCGCCGGGCTTCCGGTGACGACCTCGGGGACGACCGTCAACCGCTTCTGCAGCTCGGGACTGCAGGCCATCGCCATGGCGGCGCAGCGGGTGGTCATGGACAAGGTGCCGGTCATGGTGGCGGGCGGCGTCGAGTCGGTGAGCCTCGTGCAGCCAAGCCTGAACCGCCATTACATCGAAGAAGACTAA
>CAYWBS010000127.1:0-7660 GCA_964456215.1 uncultured Hyphomicrobiaceae bacterium | reverse complement strand
GCGGCCATTGTCGATGACGGTAAGCCAGCCCTCGGCGTCGAGCGACACCTCGATCCAGCTCGCATGTCCGGCCAGCGCCTCGTCCATGGAATTGTCGATAACCTCGGCGAACAGGTGGTGCAGAGCCTTTTCATCCGTACCGCCAATATACATGGCCGGCCGGCGGCGAACGGGCTCCAGTCCTTCCAGAACTTCGATATCGGCCGCGGTATACTCATCCTCGCCGGACCGGGCCCTATTAGTCTTGCTCCGGTGGTTTCTGACTCTGTTTGATTTCTCGTCCATGGCTGAAAAAAGATCGCGTGCTCGGGCCATAGTCTGCTTATTCATCTATTTTTGGTCTGCGGTCGCGGTAAGAGCGTTCGCGAATCGACAATGCTTCGTTCCCCTTTTGGTCGCACGGGGCGGGGCTTTGCGCAAGTGGGTTAGGCTGTTTTCCCGGTGCCGCATTTTCCTGACCGCCGGGCCCCTTTGGGCCTTCTTCATTGATTGGCGACAGCTCCCTTGATAACAGCGCGCCGTATCGACGCAAAGGGCTCATTTGATCCTGAAAAGATTGCGCAGGGCGGCAATGAACAGCAGCGCAAGGACAAGCGACCATATCGTTTGAACCATATGGGCGATGGAGACCGAGGCCGGAACCAGGGGGGTACCGCCGGTCAGCCCGTAAAGGCATGCGTAAATCTGGTTGAATCGTTCCGAAGGCCCGGCGGCTATGCCGGCAAGCGCATACTTCAATGAGAGGACGCTCGCCTCCTGAAACGGCGGTGCGCCCGTTCCGGGACAGTGGCGCGGTGGTTCGCGCAGGCGTTCGCCATAATAAAAGGCCGCGCACGCAAAGGTCGAAAGCGCCCACCAAAAAAACGGACGGAACAGGCTCGTTCCGAATTTCGATAGAACCTCATAGAATGCGCCAAACCAAAAGCGGGCTTGCCAGGGTTTGTCGTGCCAGAACCGCCGCGTGCGCACTTCCTGGGCAAAATAGTCGCGCTCGCGCGCATTGTCATGACTATCCACGGCGAGCCGGCGCAGATCGTGATATTTGGCGGCGTCTCCAACATCGCTCCGGAACCAGAAGGCGGGTTGATGGATCACCATGTTTTCGAGACGGGGCGAGGTCCCGAACCGTGCTTCGGAAAAATCCGGCACGTGTTCGAAGCGGCTGTCGGAGAGCGAGAAGGATCCCTCGCTGCTTAGGGCGTTAAACGAGGTGGAGCCAAGGAACTTTGCGCCGGTGAACGATGTGCGCCGGTTGAAGCGCGTATGGCGAAACCAGACATCGCCCCTGAACGTTGCGCCGCCAAACCAGGCGGTCTCCCCGAATTCCGCTTCCGGAAACCAGGCTTCGCCTTCGAAGACGACATTGTTGAACCAGGCATTTCCATGAAAGGAAGCCCCTTTGAATTCCGCGTTTTGCTCGAACCTGGTGCCTTGGAATTCGGCGTCTTCCCGAAAGCTTGCGTCGCGAAACCAGGCCGTCGTCTTGAAATGGGCTTCGTCGAAATGTGTCGGACCCGAAAACTGTCCTCCTTCGAAGCCCGCGGCGCCGGAAAATTTGGTGAGGCGGAAGTCGGCCGGACCTTCGTAACGGGCATTCATGAACAGGGCGTCACCGGAAAATTCGTTATCCGCGAAGGTCGCCGCCATCTGAAATCGCGTGCCGATGAAGATGGCCTTGTGCTGGTGGCTGCAATTGCGAAAATTGGCATCCCCCCGGAATTCCGCGTTCGAAAAATTGCAGGCGGGTTGAAATAGTGTTCCGGAAAAATCGGCGGGTCCCGGAAACACAAAGCCTTCAAAGCTCGCCGGCGCCGTAAAGCGGAGGCCGGAAAAATTGACCGGGACGTTTGGGTTCGCCTGTGCCCAACCGTTCCAGGCGGCCCGGCCTTTTGTCAGCAGATCCAGACTTTGCGCCTGGTTGAGCGCGCCCATATGCGGTGCGGTTGGTCCCGGGTCCTGTGGCGAGCGGGATTGGAGCCAGGCATATAGCGCCTCGATATCCGTAGTCCAATCCTGAATGACGAGAGCCTGGTAGCTCCTGAAGCCCATTGGCGGCACACAGTCGCCGATGATCACGGGTACGAGTTTGTTGTGCTTGGCCGCCTCCTCGGCTTCATCCTGAACCCAGACGGATTGAACGGAATTCACCGACCAGATCACAACCACCTTATTTGCCTTGGCAAGCTCCTCGGAAATCTTTTGGCGGTACCGGTCGCCGGCGGTAATGTTGCTGTCCCACCAGATATCGACATTGCGTTGGCTGAGATAAGCCGCGAGGCGTGACGCAATTTCCTGGTCCTCGCGGGCGTAGCTAATGAATACGTCTGACATGGCTGTTTTGGGTGCAATCGTTGAGAAGCGCCATATTATTCGGATTAGGGAATGTTGAAAGAGAATAGCGATGATATTTGGTGGATCCGGCTCGTCGCGGCGCCGGCTTCACCAAAGACAGGAATGCGGTTTTAGTTGATCGCTATTTCTTGAAATCGCCGCAAATCCGACGCCCGGAAAATCCATTCCGGCGTAATGAGCGTTGCGCCCGGTGCAAGCGCATACCAGGGTGTCAACGGATTTCTCGGGTTACGCAATACGTGCATGTCCTGCGCCGGGATAAAGCTTTGAATAAGCAGAAAGCGCTTCTCGCCTGTTTTTTTGTGGCGCACCATGTCCGCTACGATGACGGCGTGGCCGGGAAACCCGCCTTGAATAAAGACATCGCCGATTGCCATATTCTCAACGGAGGCCGGCTTCAGCTCTCTTTGGAGCGAATAAGTTCCCGCGTAAGCAAAAATCGTATTCATATACCGGCGGAATGATGCATAACCGCCACCAGGACTGGCGCGTTTCGACCAGCTCACTCGCTTGCCGTCCACTTTCGGCCGCCAGCCCTGGCGCCAGCGCGAAAACGAAACGCGTTCACCGTTGGTGAAATTATATGCGATATCGTCCAGCCTGCCTTTGGCGTAAAGAAACTCGCTTCTCAGCCGAATGACCGCGTCGGCACATTGCTGCAGGTCGCCCTTGCCGACGTCGATATCAACGACGGCGTAATGAAACAACTGATTGAACTTCAAGCCGCCATTATGATAGCGCACCAGCGTGCCCCCCGGTTTCAGAGGCAGGTTGCGCAACCAGCTTGAAAAACTTCCGGGTCGAACAGGAACGCGCAGGAACCCCTTTGGCGGGGCGATCCGGGAGGCCAGCGTCTCGTAACTCGGGGAAGCCAGTGGCCAGGCATAGTCCCGGCGCTCTTCGGCGATGCCATTGTATGGCACGGCGATCGACAGCCAAGCAGTGATGAGGGCAAAAACACATAGACGGCGATCTATGAAGTGAGTAAGTGGCATCGGATTAGCGCAATCTCCCCAAGCATTCAGGCTGGTTTGAGACGGTTGTCCGTCCATGATGGCTGACGGCGCGTGGGGATAAGGTCGCCAATAGCCACGTCCATCACCACTGTTCAGAACAGTCTCGCCCATCAATGCCATATGACAAACGGAAGGATGATGAAAATAACCTGTCCTCGACCGTGGCTTGACCGTTCATCATTCGCAAGATCCGTCTCAAACGCTGAAAGTAAAAGGGGCTCCGCGGCGAACCTTCGCGGAACCCCTCCAGCGATATAATTTGGGCCTTTTCACTTGTCTGGGCAAGCATGCAGCGCCATGACTTCGGCATTCCACTGTCTCAATGGCGGTTCATGTCTTCAACCCCGTATCGCGGCCCGCCTGACAAATTCAGGCTTAGCCAGCGTCCCTACCTCAAGCACGACGGCAATTCCAAACTCACTCTCCGCGGATTTTCCGACCCAAAATCCACCGCCGTCCGCAAAGCGGACGCTCGCCTACATAATCCAATTTTGTCGATTGGCTCGCCGTTCGGGGCCGGTCAAATTTGTCAACCGGTCCTGAACGGCCGGAAACTTTTCGGAGGAGTCATTTTCTTAAACCTCCTTGGCAACTTGACGCACAAAAGTATGGACTTCTGCAAGGGGAGTGGTCAAATCACGTTTTATAACATTCCGTGTTTGCCGCAGCTCTGTCGGATTGCCACAACGAATTGAATTCTGATTTTTGAGACTTATCTCGTCTATCCGCCCTGCGTTCACGTCGCCAAAACGGATCGGCGCAGCGCTAAGGTCAACGGACCCGAAGAACGACCCGGCGACCCAGACGCCAAGTGTTCGTTCCAACCTTGCCGCGGGCCTGTGCCGGGCGATAATCGCGCCAATGGCTTCTTGAACGCAGGAATTCAAGGGAAGTGTTTTCGGCAGGCTCACAAATCTCGACCGCTGAACACCACCCCACATGGACGGTTGGTTTCGAGTAAGGTATAGGCGAACAGCCCCGGCCGCTTGGCCAACAGCAAATTATGCGCCAGAGCCGCCGCCGGTGTGAGATTGGTGGTAGAATGCCGGGCAAGCTATCGACTGAGAAAGGACGATGATGACTGCATCACAAATTTGTGCGTTTAACCGGGAGGCGCAGAACTTCGAACTCCCGGCGACTGACGGCAAGACCTATAGTCTTGACGACGTAAGGGGCGACAACGGCACGCTGATCATGTTCATCTGCAACCATTGTCCCTACGTCAAGGCCATCGTCGACCGCATCGTCCGCGACGTCGAGGCCCTGAGTCTCTATGGCGTTAAGGCCGCGGCGATATGCTCCAACGACGCGGCGACCTACCCTGACGATTCCTTTGAGAATATGAAAGCGTTCGCCAAGGCGCACAAGTTCACTTTCCCTTATTTGTGGGATGAATCGCAGGAGGTGGCCAGGGCCTATGGCGCCGTGTGCACACCGGAGTTTTTCGGCTTTAACAGCGACCTTCAATTGCAGTATCGCGGCCGGCTGGACGAAAGCGGTAAGGCTCCCGCCTCTGAAGACACGCGCCGGGAACTGTTCGAGGCGATGCGCAGCATTGCCGAAACCGGCGAAGGGCCGCGTGAGCAAACACCATCCGTCGGATGTTCGATCAAGTGGAAAGCGGCTTAATTCTGATCGCGAGGCGCTCGCCGGCGCGTGCCGCCGGTTTGCTCTCTAACTATGAGGGATTCCGTCATGCGCCTCTTTCCCCCAAAGCTCGCGGATGCGGTTATCGCGGCCGCAGCTCAGTCGGTAAAATTTGTAGCTGAGCGGATTTTTTTTGTAGTAGTCCTGGTGGTAGTCCTCGGCGGGGTAAAAGGCGCCGGCAACGCGAATGGGCGTCACGATGGGCTTGTTCAGGATTTTGGCGTCGCGCAACATTTTCTTTGACGCTTTCGCAAGGGCGAGTTGCTCGTCATTGGTGGCGAAGATCGCCGTTTTATAGCTGTGGCCGCGATCGCAGAACTGACCGCCGTCATCCGTCGGATCGACGCTTCGCCAGAATATATGCAGCAGCTTTTTATAGCTGACGACCTTCGGATCGAAGGTAATTCGGACGGCCTCGCTATGTCCTGTGCCGCCTCCCGAGACGGCTTCGTAGGTCGGATTCTCCAGGGTCCCGCCAATATACCCGGAAATCGTTTCAAGCACGCCGGGGACTTTGTCGAAATCCGATTCCACGCACCAAAAACAACCGCCGGCGAAGATGGCCGTCTGACGGCTGTCTTCTGCGGCATGAGCAGGGTATGCAGTTACGAACGGCGCTGCGAATAGGAGTGTCAGGCAAACAAACTGTATGATGCGCGGATAAGATCCGGACATGTGCAATCTCCTCTGAATTACTTTTGCCGCCGCAATATTGCCAAGCCCCGTCGTGCGTTCCTCCCTATATTGGCGGGAACAGGTGGTGTTTTCGAGTTGATTTCACAAAATTCTGACAACTGCTTATATCACTGTGAACGAATTCCGGTCTCGGACAATCAGAGAAAGAGCTGATAAATCTGCTAAATAGCGGGAGCTCGAAGAGTCACACTACATTTGGAAGAACCTACTCATATTTCAATGACCAATGAGCCAAGCATTTTGATTTCCGGGGCCGGTCCGGTAGGCCTTACAGCAGCCCTGGAGCTGACGCGTTATGGGTTTAAGCCAACGATCATCGACAATGATTGCGGCCCGACGGCGGAATCGCGTGCATTGGCGATTCATGCGCGCACCCTTGACATTATGGAACCATCCGGTTTGACGGAGCGGCTGCTTGCCGCCGGCAACCGCATCAACGGCATTACCTTCCGCGACCGGCTGAAGCCGTTCATGGCTTTGAATTTCCAAGAGCTTCCCCACCGGTACAATTTCGTCCTCGCGCTTCGGCAGGCCGAAACGGAGAAGATCCTGGCCGATGCGCTGGAGCGGAATGGTGGCGGGGTCCGTTGGAATACGGAGCTGGCAACGCTATCGCGGCATAAGGATCGCTTTGTGTGTCAGCTCAGGGCAGGCAGCGAGGGCCGGTCTTTCGCGGCGGATATTCTCATCGGCGCCGATGGCGCTCATTCTGCCGTGCGTAAGGCCCTCGATATAGGATTTGAAGGCAACACGATGTCCGAGGAATTCGGCCTTGCGGATATCGTGCTTGATGATTGGCCTTTTCCACCGGACCGGGCGGTCATTACGATTGCGGGAGACCGGATCGCGGCATTTTTCCCTTATGGAGAGGGCACCGGCCGCTTTGTGACCAATCATCCCGACACCCTCAACCGGCTGCCGCGCGACGCCAAGGTCGCGATCGTCAATTGGCAGTCGGATTTCCGGATCAGCTATCGGCAGGTCAACTCCTACCAGTCGGGTAACGCCTTCCTTGCCGGCGACGCCGCGCATATTCATTCACCCGTCGGCGGCCGCGGCATGAATCTCGGTATCGAGGATGCCGCAACGCTGGCGTGGCTGATCAAAGAAGGCCGGACAGCCGAATATACCGCGATGCGCCATCCTGTCGGCAAGGCGGTTCTTCGGCTGACCAAACTGCAGACCAGACAGCTTACGTCCTCAAGTCCGCTGACCCGCTTCGCGACCTTGCGGCTTGCTCCGCTTCTTCTAAAATTCGCGGCGATCCGGCGAATGGCGATTACCCGTATCACCGGTCTGGACACACCGTTTCCGCCTTGGCTGGAATCGTGACCGGCGGTCCCTATCACGACAGCGGCGCGTCGCATTCGTCACGACGCCCCCGACATTGGCGTTCGGATCGCTGAATTGAGCCCAGTGGATTCGGCCGGCGAAATTGTCTCGACAGTTCCGATCTGACTCTATCGGCACGGCCTTAGCTCGGCCTTTGTCTATCTGCGGACCGTCCGCTCGGTTTTCCCGTCATTTTTGAGAGTGCGCCCGCTCCAACCCTTACCCAATAATTGAAGACCGCGTCGCCAAACATAATCGGATTTCGCAACCAAAAGCTGTAGTCATTTGTTTCATATCAAGTTCTGTCAACATCCTCAGATGATAGTGATTAGACAAGGAGCAGAACGGGAAATAACGTAGTGTTATCAATGTCGCTGTATCTTCGCAGCTCGGGTTGGAAAAAATTGATGGGTAATGGGGCGAAGAATGAATGAATTCGGTTTTGCGCGAAAGGATCGATCAAACTATGTGAAATGGCTGGGAGGTGCGCTCTGTATCGCGGTCATCTTGCCGGCGGGCACGGTCGGCACTGCCGAAGCGAATGACTTATCCTGGAGTCCATTCGATACGGTCGAGACGGGCGTTGCGCTGTCATATGGTGGCAGGCGATCCAAGAA
>CAYWBS010000126.1:0-7685 GCA_964456215.1 uncultured Hyphomicrobiaceae bacterium | reverse complement strand
CGCCGGGCCGCAGTCGCGGCCTATCGCGTGTCCATCTAAAATGAACACGCTCTAAAGCAGCAAAGCGGGCGGCCAGGCCTTGGGGGAGGCGCGTTCATATTGACGTGCATAGGGCAGGTCGGCGCCAAGCGCTACGGCGGCATGATAAGCCCAACGCGGATCGTAGAGAAAGGCGCGCGCCAGAGCGACAACGTCGACGCGTCCGCCGGCGATAATTTCCTCGGCGAATCGCGGTTCGTAGATCAGGCCCACCGTGCCGACGACAACACCAAGACCCGCCGCCTTGATCTTCTCGGCGGCCTCCAGTTGATAGCCGGGGGTGCTGGGTATCTCCCCGCCAAGGACGACGCCACCGCCGGAGAGGATGACAAGATCGAGGCCGGCATCCGCCAGGGCGCGCGCATAGATGACGGCGTCGTCCGGCGAAAAACCGCCCGCCGCCCAGTCGGTGCCGTTGAACTTGATGCTCATGGCGCGGTCGGACGGCCAGACGGCGCGGACGGCCTTGACGACTTCGAGCGGAAAACGCATCCGGTTCTCCAGCGAACCGCCATAATGGTCGGTCCGCTGGTTCGAGAGGGGGGAGAGGAAGCTGCTCAGCAGATAGCCGTGCGCGGAGTGCAACTCAATCAGGTCGAAGCCGAGACCGAGCGCGCGTTGGGCGGTTCGGACATGGGCGGCGACAATGTCCGCCATGTCCGCCTCGGTCATCTGCCTGGTCGCCGGACCTTTTTCGGTGAACGGAATGCCGGACGGCGATAGCGTCTCCCACGGCTCCTCGTCAGGCTGCAGCGGTCCGCGCCCTTCCCATGGCCGCTGCGTGGAGGCCTTTCGTCCCGCATGTCCGATCTGAATGCCAAGCTTGATCTTGCTCAGCGAACGCACTGTTTTAACGACGCTCCGGAGCGCCTCCTCATTGTCGTCCGAATAAAGGCCGAGGCAGTGGTGGGTTATCCGCCCGCGCGCTTCCGTACCGGTGGCCTCGACCATCAACAGGCCGGCGCCGGAAAGTGAAAGACCGCCCAGATGCACACGGTGCCATTCGTCGGCATTGCCGTTCTCCGAGGAATACTGGCACATGGGCGACACGATGATCCGGTTGGTCAGGGTCAATGGGCCGATCGAAATTGGCGAGAAGAGTGCTGACGTCATAAATTTCCCTATATGGTTGCGAGGCCGACGCTCATCCCCCCACAGACATAGAGGACCTGACCGGTGACGTATGACGCCTCGGGCGCCAGGAAGAAGCAGATGGCGGCGGCGATCTCGTCGGGCTCGCCAAACCGGCGCATGGGTATTTCGGAAAGCCATTGCTCGACAACGGCGGGATCCCTGCCTTCGAGATTGTTCCTGCGAAACAATTCCGTCGCCGTCGCGCCCGGCGCCACAACATTGACCGTTATTCCGGCTTCCGCCAACTCGACCGCCCATGTTCGCGTCATGCCGATCAATCCGGCCTTGGCGGCCGCGTAGCTGGTGCGGAACTGGCGGCCGAGGGCGCCGCGGCTTGAGATGTTCACGATCCTGCCATAGCGGCGCGCGCGCATGTCCGGCAGTACCGCCTGCACGCACTGGATGGCGACGCGCAGATTGATGTCGATGACGCGTTCGAATTCCGCGATCGTCACATCCTCGACAAGCTGCAAAACATTCAGCCCGAGATTATTGACAAGACCGTCGACGCGATGGGCGGTGACAATTTCCTCAAGGACCTGTTTCGTGGCGTCGCGGTCCGCAAGGTCCGCCGATATGAATTCACCCGGGAAACCGTCCGCAGGCGCATGTCTGGCAAGGCCGATCGTTTGTCTCCCCCCAGCCGCCAGTCGCTTGGCCGTCGCCAGCCCGATCCCGCGGCTCGCGCCCGTTATGAGTACGGTGCCCTTTCCGGCATCATTCATAATATATCTGTCAATACCTTCGGCTGGAGAAAACGCCAATTAATCGCATTTTTTGAAACAACGTAACGCCAATTGAACCGATTGGGAATTGTGATAATATTGCCGCATTGCGTTCGAGCGGGGCGGCACATGGACCGCGTAACGCCCGCGGACAAATGCATGCGACGGCTGACCCGGGCATGCGTGGCGTTTCATTCCGCAATCCGCCCGGAGACGCCGGGCGTCCCCGTCATGCATAGGCCGGACAGCAATTCGACTTATGCCGATCCGACCTGCGAGGAAGTGTTAATTCCATGGCAACCATGAAGACCGTGAGGTCCGTTGAGAGAGCCGTCTCGATCCTGTTTTGCATTTCGGACAGCGCGGAGCCTCTGGGTCTCTCGGAACTCGGCCGCAGTGTCGGCCTCGACAAAGCCACGACCTTGCGCCTGGTCGCGACGCTTGAAAAGCAAGGCCTGGTCCGCAAGGAAGAGCGCACGCGCCGTTATATTCTCGGGCCGAGTATCGCCAGACTCATCAATTCGTTGCATACCGATGTCCGCCAGCTCTGCCGTCCGCATATGGAACGGCTCGTCGAGGCGACCGGCGAAGCGGTCTGCCTGGATATTCCGCGTGGATTCGAGCGGGTCGTGGCCGAAGCCGTGGATGCCCAGTACGAACTTTGCGTGTCGCCGAAGATCGGCTCGGCGGTGCCGATTTATGTCGGCGCCTCCGGAAAAGCGATCATGGCCTACATGAATGAGGAGGACGTCGAACGCATTATCGCGGCCACGAAGCTGAAACCGATGACCAAGGACAGCATCACGGACCCCGACCGCCTGCGCGGTCAGTTCAAGAAGATCCGCCAGCAGGGCTATGCCATTTCCCACGGCGAAACTCTCCGCGGCGGAGCTTCCGTGGCGGCTCCGGTTTTCAAGCGCGGCGGCCAGATAGTCGGGGCACTGGATATCAGAGGACCCCAGCTCAGGCTCGACAAGGTCAAGCTCAACCAGCTCGCCCCGATCGTCAAGAAATGCGCGGCCGATATCTCGCGCGAATTAGGTTTCGAGGACCTCCTGATCAAGGCGGAATAAGAGCCAACAAAGGGCGCGCCTTGCCTGTTTGGAGCCGGCGGACCCTGCCTTCTCGGTTAATTGATTAAAGAGGAAACGCGCGGAGACGCCGATATGCCATTTTACAGATTTGAGGACCTCGAATCCGTAACTCTCACGCCTCATCTTTCTTCCGGCAAGTCGCCGATTATCGAAGGCAGGTATCTTTATTATTGCCTGAACCAAAAGGAAGCCGGCACCGGTTCCGAGCTTCATTACCACCCCAACGAGCTTCTTGTCTTCATGCTCCAGGGCAAGGTCAATGTGGTCATCGGCAAGGACCGGCGGATTGTCGCGCCCGGAACGTTCATTCTCATTCCTCCCAATGTGCGCCATTCGCTGAAGGCGACGGAGGATGGTCCTTGCGCCTATCTCTACATCAAGGATCAAACCTGGTCGGTCGTCGGCATCGCCGCCGACGAGGCAATGCCCGACAAGCCGATGAGCGTCGAGGAGGTGAACCGGAAATTTCAGGCGGGCGAGCTTCAGGACCGCAAGGGCCGCGGCGCGCCCGCGAGCGCGGAGAATAAAGACATCATAATCGATGGCGTGCCGAACTGTTACTACCAGATCCTGACAAGCCTTGACCAACCGTTGAGCGCCGGCCGCCGCGTTGAGTGGATCGAGGGCGAGCGGCAGGCTTTCGGGTTTTTGGAAATTCCGAACGGATATACCGAAGCAGCGAACGCCAGCGACCATGAGAGTTTCGTCTACGTTCTCGGCGGAGAAGTGAACGCCACAGTCGGCAATGATACGAAGGCGGCGGTAACGGGCGATATCATCGAAATCCCGAAAGGCATCAACTATCGGCTCGGCGTGGCGCCCGGTACGCCGACGCGCATGGTGGTCATTCGCTCTACGGAATTTCTGGAAAGCCGGATAGCGGCGTAGGTTGCGCTTGCGAAGTTCGACGGTCGCTCGCCGGACTGGGAGGTCGGTCGGGCCGTCAAGTCGGCCCTAAGCGGCCCGAAGCGGCGCGATGAGGTCCCCTCGCGGCTCGACGCCGCCACGGGCGCCGATTTCGACGCTCCCCCAGCGGTCCGCATAGACATCCGCAAGCGGCCGGTCGCCGGGGACCGCGAGCCACAGGCGCAGCAGGTGGCGCTTGCGCTCCTCCTCGGGCCAATCGACAAACGCGGTCCGGTCGTGCAGCAGAGTGTGGTTGTAAACCCACTGCATGTCTCCGGGCTGAAAATCCATATGCAGATGGGTATCGGGGTCGTTGGCGATGCTGTCGAACATGTCCAGCGCCTCGATTTGTCGCGCCGTGAGCGGCGGGGCATCCGCGAACCGGCTCGCGGATTCGATATATCGCCGCACATAATAGCCGGAGAGATATCCCTTATGCCATGTGAAGACCGGCGTCATCGTGTAGGGCTTTTGTCCGGGCGCCTCTTCGCCGCGACGGTCCATCGGGAAGGGCTCGAACAGAATCTTTAGGAGGTCCGGTGCGCGCCTGTACATCTCATTATAGATCGTCATCGAGCTGACCAAGGACGAGGCGCCGCCCGATTTGGCGGTCTTCAGGCAGAGCAGCGCAACGATGTCCGAGCGGTCGGCGTGATAGGTCTGGCGTTCATTGGTCTGGTAGACCCGCGCCGTCGGATCGTTGACCGCGTCGCGGCCGAGATCGCGGACATGTCCCAGAATATGTCCCATCGCGTTCTGGGACCTGACATTTCCGAAATGGGTTCCAATGCCAAAATAAGCCGTTGCCGATTCCCGTATCGACCAGCGGCCGACGGGCAGGCCACGCATCAATGCGAAACCGCGGCCCTTGACGACCTCATCACGGATGCTTTCGAGCTTGGGGGCAAGGGTCGGCAGCGGGAAGTCGGTGCGCGTCATCAGGGCGATATCGGCCTTCCGCCCGGCGAGGGGCTTCATCGCCGCCTCGATTTCGGCGATGTCCTGGTCGGCCAGGGGGTGAATCCACTCGGATCTTCGTTCGATATCCGGTCCGTACCACGCCGATGCATCGGTAACGATTGGCGGCAGATCGTCCGCCCGGCCCGAAATTTTGCCTTGCCCTGACATAAGTTTTCTCTCCGACTTCGACCCCGATCAAGAGGGCTTCGTTATCTTGTAAACCGCACGCCCATAAGCGGCATCCACATTTGTCTAAGGTGATCTCCGGCATCGTGCGCTGCGCGTCTCATTCTATCATTCGATTGTCCGTTTGAACACTCGGCATGCGCAGAACCGGCAATGCAACCCCCTGGAACGCCAAGCGAAACGAGGCCGGGCGAGCGCGCGATTGACGCTATGGTTCGCGGCCTTAAAGTAGGTCAGCAATTTCAAGAAAGGACGCGCGATGACCCGCCAGAGACGAACTTACGAAGAGCTCCGCAGCCACCGCTGGTTCGCGCCGCTGGATCTGCGATCTTCGAACCATCGCGGCCGTGTCATGCAGATGGGTTATTCCTCCGAGGATTGGGCCGGCAAGCCGGTCATCGCGATCATCAATACCTGGTCGGATATCAACCAATGCCACGCCCATTTCCGCCACCGCGTCGAAGACGTCAAACGCGGCGTGCTGCAGGCGGGAGGTTTTCCGCTGGAATTGCCGGCACTTTCCCTTTCCGAGCCCATCGTCAAGCCGACCACCATGCTCTACCGGAACCTGCTCGCAATCGAATGCGAAGAGCTTCTGCGCAGCCATCCGATCGACGGCGCTGTGCTGATGGGCGGCTGCGACAAGACGACGCCCGGATTGCTGATGGGCGCGATCAGCATGAACATTCCGGCGATCTATATGCCGGGCGGGCCGCAGCTCAACGGCATCTACAAGGGCCAGACGCTCGGGAGCGGCACCGACGCATGGAAATATTGGGACGAATTCCGCGCCGGCACGATTGGCGAAGCGGAATGGAACGCCATCCTTGCCGGCAATAACCGTTCCTACGGCCACTGCATGACGATGGGCACCGCCAGCACGATGACGGCGATCGCCGACGCCCTTGGCCTGACGTTGACGGGCGCGAGTTCCATTCCGGCGCCGGACGCCAATCACATACGCATGGCGGCTGCGTGCGGGCGGCGGATCGTCGATATGGTCTGGGAAGACCTGAAGCCCACGGATATTCTGACCCGTCATTCGTTCGAGAACGCGATCGCCACGGCAATGGCCATGGGCTGCTCGACGAATGCCATTATTCACGTCATCGCCCTGGCCAGACGCGCCGGCATCGATATCGGCCTCGATGATTTCGAGCGGATCGGCCGCAAGGTGCCGGTGATCGCCAATGTGCGGCCGACGGGCGACAAATATCTCATGGAGGATTTCTATTACGCCGGCGGCCTCCGCGCTCTGCTTTCGAACATTTCACCGGTGTTGCATCTCGATTGCATGACCGTATCGGGGAAGAAGCTCGGCGCGGCCATAGAGGGCGCGGAGGTGGTCGATGCGGACGTGATCCGTCCATTGGAAAACCCGGTCTACCCGGAAGGCTCGCTCGCCGTGCTGAAAGGCAATCTGGCGCCGGACGGATGCGTCATCAAGCCGGCTGCCTGCGATCCGCGGTTCCATAAGCATAGCGGACCGGCGCTCGTCTATGACTCTTATCCCCAACTGAAGGCGGCGGTCGAGGATGAGTCGCTCGACGTCAGCCCCGATCATGTCCTGATCCTCCGTAACGCCGGACCGCAAGGCGGACCCGGCATGGCCGAATGGGGGATGCTGCCGATCCCGCGCAAGCTGATCAAGAATGGCGTTCGCGACATGTTGCGGCTCTCGGATGCGCGCATGAGCGGCACCAGCTACGGGGCCTGCGTCCTGCATATCGCTCCGGAGTCTTATGTGGGCGGGCCGCTGGCGCTCGTTCAGACCAACGACACGATTTCGATCGATGTCGCCGCGCGGCGCATATCGATGGATGTCGGCGATGAGGAGATGGCGCGCCGCCGCGCCGCCTGGGCGCCGCCGCCGGAGCGCTATGAACGCGGCTATGGCTGGATGTTCTCGCGCCATATCAGGCAGGCGAATGAGGGCTACGACTTCGACTTTCTGGAAACCTCGTTCGGGGCGCCGGTCGGCGAACCGGCGATTTATTGATGTTTTCCGGCGGCAGGCGTCCCAAGCGGCCATTCACCGCAACTCGCGGGACAGAGCGCAACGCGCATGATATCTATGGTTTCCGATGCAAGGCGCGAAATGATTGAGGCGAAGTATCCGATCGCGCGGGAGGTTTGATCGATGTCCGATGAAAACAGAATGGCGCGGACCGACGACGGCGGAGAGCGTTCGCATTGGCCACGGCAGCTGCAGGACGAATTCAACGCCAACGCGTATAACGGGGTCGTGGGAAGCATTCTCGTTTCCGAAACCGAGCGGGTTCGCGTCTGGCACCTGCACCTGCCGGTGGGCAAGCGCTGCAATTTTCATCGCCACGTTCTCGATTATTTCTGGACGGCGCATACGCCCGGCAAGGCGCGAGGCTATTATGATGACGGCCGCATCGTCGATGTCGAGCACTATGCCGGCGAAACCAAGCATTTCACGTTCGCCCGGGGAGAATATTTCGTCCATAGCGTTGAGAACATTGGCGACGCGGATTTGCTGTTCACGACGGTTGAGTTTCTCGGCGGCGCCAATGAGCCGCTCCCGGTCCCGGATGAGGTAAGATTGAAAGCGCCGGCATAGCTCTGCGTCCGGCCGCCGCGACCAATCGGAAGGTTGTTTTTTCGCTGCACACAA
>CAYWBS010000125.1:0-7701 GCA_964456215.1 uncultured Hyphomicrobiaceae bacterium | reverse complement strand
CCTTGCCATCGCCACTGCCGGGATAAACAGGCATCGGTATTCCACCGCCGCCCCCGACCCATCGCCAGGCGCCGAAGACCTCGCCCGCCGCAAGCGCGATGCCCAGAGTGCCGATAGCAAAGTAAGGCCCTCTGAGACCAAAGACGATCCATCCCAGCAAAACTGCCAGAATTGACGAGCCGATGGCCGCCAAGACAAGGCCAACCGCGACACCGATATAGTACTGGTCAGGCGAAAAATTGAACTGCCCCTGGTCCGTCGATGACGTATAGGCTCCGACATCCGTAAACAGGCCGATTTGCGTCACCGTGCAGATATACATACCCGCACCGAAGAAAAAGATATTGCCGAGCGAGTTATAGCCCATCTGCCCGCCCATAACGTCCCAAGTCTGGGCGAACAGGATCATCAGCCAGAGCACGGCGATCTGGAAGGTATAATTGGGAAATACGATCGGCGCGACAATGCCGAAGACAAGGATCGCGACATACATGATGATGTCGTTCACCGTGAGTCTCCGTCTCGCCGTTCCGCTCGCGGCTTCTTTTGTGACGTCTATATTCGGAGTGGTGATATCAGTTGTCATGCCAATGCCTGCCGTTGACGTCTCATCAGGGCCTGGCGCCAGATCAAAACGAGGAGGAGCATACCGACGACCGTCGCTTGTTGAAGTTCAGCGCCGAGTATAAATCCGCCATATTGTTCAGCGACGCCAATCCCGAAGGCCGCCAGAATGACGCCCGGCAGATTCCCAAATCCGGCAGCCGTGACGATTACGAATGACCTTATGGAATGCGAGACCCCATAGAAGGGCTGTATGACCCAGATCATTGATATCAAGACGCCGGCTGCGGCACAAATTGCGGCATTCAGCGCATAAGTAAACGCGTAGACGCGCTCTGTATCAATCCCCATCACCCGTGCGGCGCGCGCATCTTGCGCCGTCGCCCGGATCGACTGACCCATGCGGCTGTTCTTCATGAAAAGAACGATAGCGGTCGCGAGCACGCAGCAAATCACGAAGGAAACAAACTTGATCTCCGCGACGGTGACGACACCGCCGAAGAAGCTCCGTGTCGCGAAACCGGACTCGGCCACCTGCACCTCCGGACCAAAAGCCAGGTTAAGTCCCTGCTGGATGACGATGGCGAGACCGAATGTCGCCAGCAGAGAGGTAAACATGTCTTTGTCGACCACTCTTGAGATGATCAGCCTGTAGATAACCCAACCAAACGCGAACATAATCACGATCGCGACGGGCATCGCGAGAATGGGGTGGATTCCGCTTTTCCCCATATACCAGGCAAAATACCCGCCCATGATAACGAACTCCCCCTGGCATAGATTCTTGACGTTCATCACGCCCCAAACGAGCGCCAAACCATAACCGGCGAGCGCAAAGATGGCGCCGATGAAGAGGCCGTCGAGAATGAGCTGCAAATTAAGGATCGGTGCAAGCGCCAGTAAATTGAGATTATCCAACATGGCTGCGGGCCCTACTATTCAGATCAAACCAAAATTGCGCCGCCGCCTCCGAATTTTGATGAAGAGGCGGCGGCACTTAGACCGATAGCGGCATTAGGCGCTATTTGGGCACACGCGGGTGAACAACCTTGTGCGAAGCCCATTTGGACGGCGCCACCACATTGAATTTTCCATCCTGAATCTGGCGGAGAACCATGGGCTTGGAGATATTGTTGCCTTCCTTCGCGAATTTAATGTTCCCGTAGAAGGTTTGCATCTCCGTCGACGCGAGCGCGTCACGGACCTTATCGGTGTCAAGCGATTGGGCCTTCTCGAACGCTTCTTTCCAGACCAACACCGCGGCCGATGCCTGGGCAGCCTGGTAAGGAACGTTCTTGTATCCCTCATAGGTCGCCTTGAACAGCTTGTCATATTCGGCTGCCGTGCCGAAGTATTTGCCCTTGTAGCTCAAGGTCTCGGCCCATTGTGTCGGGCAAAGGAAGCCGTCCACCGCACCGCCAAACTTCTTGACAATCTTCGCGGCTTCACAGTGCGTGATCGCAATCATCGGCGTGTCGATTTTCAGTTCCTTGATCTGACGGGCGGCCGTTGCGGCACCCTTGGAATGACCTGAGACCAGCAACAGGTCAGGCTTTACAGCTTTGACCTTTGTGAGCGTCGCCGACATATCGGAGAGATCGCGGGGAAGCTTGTCATCGATGACGATCGTAAGGCCGTATTTTTTAACGTCATCAATCACGCCGGCGCGAACGTCCAGCGAGAACGGGTCGTTCTCGAAGGCCATCGCAACTTTGACATCGCTTGGTTTTTTGCCATTCTTCTCGGCAATCTCAGCCGCGAGAGCGATCGAGCTCGCAAGATATTGTTCCGACGTCGAAATCACGCAGAACAGATATTTATACCCCTTGTTAAAAAGGGAACGCGACGCCCCTTCGGCCTCGACCATCGGGATCTTGTATTTTTCGATGACCGGCGCGGCAGCCTTTGTCGTCGCCGAACTGTATGGCCCAAGCGTATATTTTACGCCGTCCTGCTTTATCAGCCGTTCGAGGAGCTGCGCGGTCCGTGCCGGGGTCGACTCATCGTCATAATATTTGACCGCTAGGTTGTAGCATTTATCGCCTATTTTCACGCCGCCCATCTCGTTGACGCGCTTGACGGCCAGATCATAGCCGTTTCGTGCGTGAATGCCGTTGGTCGAATACTTGCCGGTAAACGAAATCGCAGAGCCGAGCGAAATCATCTCGCAGGCCGCGAACGCGCCGCTCGGAGCCGCAAGGAAAGCGACGGCCGTCGCGGCAGATAGAATCACACTTTTGGTAAAATTCATAGATTCACTCCCTAGATCCTGCATCAGCCTGGATAGTGATTATAGTTTATCATTTTGAGACACGCCCCGGTTAAAAACTTGCGTGTTCCAGCAGATGACCCCGTATATTAGTCAAGAGATAGGCGATATTTCAACGGCTACTGCTTATTTTTGTAAATCTATTTTTCCGATGCCTTTCGGATAGGATGTTACTTTAACCATGAAATGGTTGGCAGAATTGCCGAGATCTCAACCCAAATTCGCCGGGCGTGCGGCCGGATTTGTCCGCCTAATCGCGGTTTTCGCCGGCAAGATGTCCCAAGATCACTAAGACGCGCCATGGCCCCACCGACCAGCACGCTGCAAATTCGATGCACCAGATGTGCCGCCGATCTCTGGAATTCGTGTTCCGAAGCCTGCCCTCAACAGACACAAGCCTTGCTCGGGGGTTCACGGCAATCCGGTGATCTGGCTGGAGGCAAACATTCTCAGTCACTGGTCGTTACCAGCGCCTTCGTTTTACCTGCGCCACGCAAAAGCGAACGAACCGACTTCGCCATGATCACCTCACGGTTATTGACATAGGCTTCATGGTTTTTCTCGATGTCCGCGAGGTCGTAAAGATAATTTACCATCAGCCCATAGGAGGTGCTGAGGCCCTTGCCGGATATGTCGCCAAGCCAATTGATCCGTTGCAGCCGCGCGCCATTGCCTAGATGAAATCTGGCCACCGGATCGAGGGGCCGGCCATTGGGCGCCTTGGCGAGCGCGAAATAATGGGCAGCGAGCGGCATGAGAAACTCTTTTGCAATGGGTTCAAGATCCGAGTCCCGCGACCAGCTGGTTTTGTCGAGCATGGCGATGAAATCCCTATCGTCATCGCTCAGAAGATCGCCCCCCCGGTCAGTGCACTGGCGGGCGAGCCACTCCGAGAACCCCGGAATTGGTGACAGCGTCACGAATGACTGCAGGGTTTTCATTGCCTTGGTGAGGTCTTCAACAACCTGCTTGATCAAGAAATTGCCGAAGGAAATGCCGGCAAGCCCTTCCTGGCAATTTGAAATCGAATAAAAAACCGCGGTACTGGGCGGTTCGCTCTCCCGCTCCTCCTTGTGCTTCTCTTCAAGGAGCGACTGGATCGAACCCGGTATTTCGCGGGTCAGCGCCACTTCCACAAAGATCAACGGTTCATCGACCAGGGACGGGTGAAAAAAAGCGAAGCACCTGCGGTCAGCCGGATCGAGCCGCCGGCGCAGATCCTCCCAGCCCCGAATCTCATGAACGGCTTCATAGGCAATGATTTTTTCCAGGATCGAGGCCGGCGTCGCCCAATCTATGCGCCGCAGAACGAGGAAGCCGCGATTAAACCAGGAGGACAGAAGATGCGCGAGATCCTTGTCGACCAGACCCAGCTCGGGATAATCCTTTATGACCTGTCTGAGATCCACTCTGAGACCGACAATGTCCGCCGTCGCTCCCGGAGCGAGATTGAGCCGCCTGAAAAACTCCTGGCGGGATGAAGCAACGGCATCCGCCAAGGCAGCCATCCGTTGCGGCGTCGGCTCTTTCAAATACGCAGCCGCGGCGGCGGTCACATCCTCTTTCCGGGGAACGAACTCATTGGCGAGCATTTGAAAAAAGTCAATCTTCTCCCGCTCGCCGAGCTGCCTGTAAAGCTTGAGGACACGGCTCGCGAGCGCCACGCCGGAAGCTTCGCCGCGGCTTGTAATGAGTTCCCGCGAGACGTCCTCGATGGTCTGATCGGCCCCCGCCGGCCCTTTCGAGAGATCAATGAGCGACCTTCCCCGGTCCGCGATCGCCGTCAGCAATTCTTGAAAGAAGGAAACATTCAATGTTCTGATCTCCCCATCATCCGGAAAAGGCGGCGGGATTTGTCCGGTCTCCCCTGATAATGCAACATATCCCACCGCTGGTCTCTCAATCCAATGGTTGCGGGCATCAAGGCGCCTTCAGCCCTAAGCCGCCGTCTCGTTCGGGAGAAAACCGCCCGACTGACGCGCCCAAAGCTTCGCATAAAGGCCGTCCATACTCACAAGTTCGTCATGCCCTCCTTGTTCTATGATCCGGCCATCATCCATAATAATAAGCCGATCCATGGCCGAAATCGTCGACAAACGGTGTGCGATTGCGATTACGGTCTTGCCTTCCATCAAATCGTAAAGCTGTTCCTGGATGGCCGCTTCGACTTCCGAATCCAATGCCGAAGTGGCTTCATCAAGTATCAGGATCGGCGCATCCTCGAGGAGCACCCGGGCGATCGCCACCCGTTGGCGTTGCCCGCCGGAAAGTTTGACCCCGCGCTCGCCGACATGCGCCTCATAGCCTCTGCGCCCGCTCGGATCCTCAAGGCCGAGGATAAAATCATGGGCATGAGCCCGTTTCGCGGCGGCAATGGCCTCCGCCTTGCTCGCTTCCGGTCGGCCATAAAGTATATTGTCCAACACGGAGCGATGCAGCAGGGAGGTGTCTTGAGTTACCATGCCGATCGCTTTACGCAAGCTCACCTGCGTAACCGCCGCGATATCCTGGCCATCGATCAGTATGCGTCCGCGTTCCAAGTCGTAAAACCGAAACAGCAGATTGACGAGCGTGGATTTTCCGGCGCCCGACCGGCCGACGAGACCAACACGTTCGCCTGGCGCGATCACCAGAGAGAGATCGTCAATGACGCCGGAATGCTTACCGTAATGAAAACGGATTCGTTCATATCGGATCTCGCCGCGCGAAACCGAAAGCTGCGTTGCATTTTCCGCGTCAACGATGGCGTGAGGTTTGGCAATGGTCTCCATGCCTTCCTGAACCGTTCCCATATTCTCGAAAATGCCGGTAACGACCCACATGATCCACCCTGCCATGCTATTGATGCGGATAACGAGCGCGACCGCAAGGGCGATGGCGCCGACCGTCATCACACCCTGTCCCCAGAGCCAAAGCGCCAAGCCGCACGTTCCAACGATCAACATGCCGTTGACCATCCAGACACTCAGATCCATGACCGTGATCATCCGGGCTACGGATCGGAATTTCCCCACCAGCGTCGCCATCGCCGATCGCGCGTAATTGTCCTCAAGCTCGAAATTCGGAAAGAGCTTCAGTGTCAGGATATTGGTGTAACTGTCGACAATCCGCCCCATCAGCGTCGAGCGCGCCTCTGAGGCCTCGGCTGCCCGATCCTTCACGCGCGGTACGAAATAGGTAAGCAGGCCAATGAAGGTGAAAATCCAGATTATCAAGGGCACCGCAAGACGTGCGTCAAGCCGCACGAAAAGCGTCAGCGCGCTCACCGTATAAATACAGACGAACCAGAGCGCGTCGACAGATTGCACGACCGACTCCCTGAGGGAGGGACCTGTCTGCATGATCTTGTTGGCGATCCGGCCGGCGAAATCGTTCTGGAAAAAAGCCAGGCTCTGGCGCAGCACATAGCGATGGGTCTGCCAGCGAATGAGATTTGTGAAGCTCGGATTGATCGCTTGGTCAATGACCAGATTATGCAGCAGAAAGAGGAGCGGCCGGGCCAGCAATGCGACCAGCGCCATGGCGACAAGGCCCGGCCCGTGGCTTTCGAAGAAGACTGCCGGATTTTGGGCATCCTTCACCAGGTCCACGATCTGGCCAAGGAACGCGAACAGTGCAACCTCGACGATCGCGGCAAAGAACCCGGTGACCATCGCCGCCAGAAATACCCATTTCACCTGATAGATAAAATGCCAGTAAAACGAGATCAGCCGTCCCGGCGGCTGGCCGTCGTCGGACGTTAAAAACGGATCTATGAGATTTTCAAACCGGCGGAACATCTTGTCGCTCCAGGCGTATTGTGCAGTCACTTCGCGAATAGTGAAATTCAACGAAAAGCGGCACACGCCCGAACGACGGGACCCGCTGGGGTCTCGCAATGGTTGCTACGGCGGGCCGCAAATTATATGTGAGAAGGCGTTATTCTCATCAAATTTTTCTCCAATGCGATTTCGGGCTCAGGATTACGAAACGAACCGGCCGGAATAATGGCGTCTGCTGCTTCGAACCGTTCGATCAGACGTTTATATGTATGATCCAATCATTCCTGACAAGCGGTATTCCAGAACCGCAGCGGAGCAGTAGAGCTTTGCAGCACGCGCCGCCTCGTCCGTTTACCCTTGACGCCTAGACTATCAAAAGCGATGGCTTGTTCCCGGGCTTTTGCCGATCATAACCTGAACGCGAGCTGAATCCTCCGGCCGACATTGCAATATCGAATGGACTTGTGCCGGTGATGATGCTGTAAAACCACTTTCGCGAGCAGCCAACGCGGGAACCGTCCCTTCCGTGCGGTTAATCAGTCCGCTGCCACCGGGACCTCCAAGCAACCTCGCCACGGGGCGCAATCGAGAGATACTGCCGGACGTCCGGCGCCAATTGAAGAAACGATAGCGATCATGACCGTTGCAAGTACACAGCCATCGGATCTGGACACGCAGAAAAGCGAGGCCAGGGCCTGGTTCGAAGATCTTCGTGACAGAATATGCGCGGCCTTCGAAGCCCTGGAAGATGAGAGTGAAAACCTGCCGGGTAAGCCCGCCGGCCGTTTTGAACGCCGGCCCTGGACACGGTCGGACCATGGCGGCGGCGATAGCATTGATGGCGGCGGCGGTCTCATGTCGATCATGCATGGCCGTGTATTCGAGAAAGTAGGTGTTCACACCTCTACCGTGTACGGCGAATTTGCCCCGGAATTTCGCGCTCAGATGCCGGGCGCCGAAAAGGATCCGCATTTTTGGGCGAGCGGCATATCATTGATTGCGCATATGCAAAGCCCCAACGTGCCGGCAGTTCATATGAACACACGATTTGTGGTGACAACGAAAAGCTGGTTCGGCGGCGGGGCTGATCTGACACCGGTCCTGGAG
>CAYWBS010000124.1:2271-7707 GCA_964456215.1 uncultured Hyphomicrobiaceae bacterium | reverse complement strand
TAGGTCAGCCCCAGCAGCGGCGGGCCGAGGATGGTAATCGCCGTGCCTTCGACGACCGCGGGCACGGCGGACAACAGCAATACGCGGAATCCTACCTGGTTGAGCGTATTCCTACTTAGTTCGAAACCCGCCCTGAGCAGGATAACGATCAGCGCGATCAAGCGCAGGTCTGCCGATGCCGTCAACAAATCCGGACTAATCCACCCCAGCACGTAAGGGCCCAATGCAATCCCCAGGAGAAGCATTCCGACGAGACCGGGTATGGTCAGCTTGCGAAAGGCCCAATCGACAAGAATGCTGAGGATCAATAGTTCGGCAAGGCTAACGATCATCGGCGCTACTCATCGACGCGAGGGTCGCGACCGCCAGCGCCGGCACGGACGGGCCCTTGAAGGTCTCGCTTGTCGGCGCTGCGGCCGGGGCCCACCATTTCGGGCGGGACACGAATGGCCCCCATCGGCCGGGCACCGTCCCGGACCTCGATATCGTGCCTCATCGCCGATGTGCTTTCTTTGCCGATACCGACAAGGTGCGGGAACCCGCCGGGTTCCGCGACGACGATCGTCGTCAGCCGATGTTGCGCCTCTGCCACCTGATCCTCCCCAGCAAGCGCCGCAACCCTAAATCCGCGCTGTCTGACCGTCAACGCCGTCGGACTTCCGGGTTTTGCACGGTTTCGCAAAAACGTGATGACGTTTTAGAAGAAAAGGGGACATACACTCATACACTGGTGACGTTCGGAAAGTGCGCAAAGGTCATTTTCAGACGATCAGGCACGGATGAGCCAACGGCAAACCGGCTGCCGAAACCGGACTTTCCGACCATATGAAATCCGTCTTCGCGGCCGGCGGCGCACGGCTCAGCGCGTCAGATCCGCCGCCCGCCACGGCTGTTTTGCAGTGCGGCGTCCAGCGCCTCGGCGAATTCGCTCTTTTCGTCATCCGAGAGGAAACTGCCGACGACGATGGTGCGGCCGTGGGAGGAAAGCGTCACCGCCTTGCGTCTGCCGGGCCGTTCGACGATCTCAAGGCGCACCCAATAGGGGTTGAAGCTCCAGCATTGCGAGCGCCCGGAGGGATAGACGCGCAGAATTTTCAGCTCGTCGCCCAGAAGATCGATGGTTTCATAAAGCCGGGCGGCGCGGAAATTGAGGCGGAAAGCGACGTAGACCAGCAGCACGTCGAGACCGAGAAAACTGACGACCGGCCAGGCGCCGGCGCGGTAAAAAGCGGTGCCGGCGGCAAAGCTCGCCGACCCGACCAGCATCATCAGGATAAGGAAGCCGAGCGGTCCGAGCGATCGATGGGGCGTCAGAACGGCTGAAAACTCGGCATCAACTTGTGGACAACAGGGTGGCTCAACCATGGTAAAGCAGTCTATCACCATGCGGTGAGATGCCCAATCAATTCAGCCCGTGACGAGTCGCCGATCATGCCAGCCGGAAAGTCCCGAAAACGCGCCGTAAGGCAGTTGCGGCCGGAAGCGGTCAACGAAATCTTCCGCCGTCTCGCCACGGCCAATCCGGCGCCGGCGAGCGAGCTTGCCCATTCCAATCCCTTCACGCTCCTGGTCGCCGTCGTGCTCTCGGCGCAGGCGACGGATGTCGGCGTCAACAAGGCGACCAAGGACCTCTTCAAGACCGTCAGGACGCCCGAGCGCATGGTGGCGCTCGGCGAAGAGAAGCTTCGCGACATCATCAAGACCATCGGTCTTTACAGGAACAAGGCGAAGAACGTCATCGCCCTTTCCGAACGGTTGATCGCCGAGCACGGCGGCAAGGTGCCCGGCGACCGCGAGGCCCTGGAGAAACTGCCCGGCGTCGGCCGCAAGACCGCCAATGTCGTCCTCAATGTCGCTTTCGGCGAGCCGACCATCGCCGTCGACACCCATATATTCCGCGTCGCCAACCGCACCGGCCTGGCGCCGGGCAAGACGCCTTTCGACGTCGAGACCGGCCTGCTGAAGGTCGTGCCCGAAAAGTATAGGCTTCATGCCCATCACTGGCTCATTCTTCACGGCCGCTATGTGTGCAAGGCGCGCCGGCCCGAGTGCGAAAAATGTCTGATTGCCGATCTCTGCCTTTTCGACGGCAAGACGATTTGAGTTTTGCGACAGAGATCGCGCGCCATATAGTGCCGGCGATCGCCTGACGCCCCAAGCGGAGGTCCCTTATGCCCGAGCCGCGCTTCGATGTTCTCGCCATCGGCAACGCCATCGTCGATATACTCGCCCGCTGCGATGACGCTTTCCTGGAGGCGCGCGGCCTGGCCAAGGGCCATATGCAACTGGTCAGCGCCGAAGAAGCCGACCGGCTTTATGGCGACATGGGACCGGCGATCGAAATCTCCGGCGGCTCCGCCGCCAACAGCATGGCCGGCATCGCCTCGTTCGGCGGCCGCGCCGCTTTTATCGGCCGCGTCGCCAATGATCAGCTGGGCCGGGTCTTCACCCACGATATCCGCTCGATCGGCGTCGCCTATGACACCCCGGCGGCGGAGAACGGCGCCCCGACGGCCCGTTGCCTGGTGCTCGTCACCCCCGACGGCGAGCGCACGATGAGCACTTTTCTCGGCGCCAGCGTCGAGCTCGACAACGGCGAAATCAATCCGCAGGCGATCTGCGATGCGCGCATTCTCTATCTGGAGGGCTATCTTTACGACCCGCCGGAAGCCAAGGCCGCGTTCCACGAGGCCGCCGATCACGCCAAGGCGGCCGGACGCAAGGTAGCCCTGAGCCTCTCCGACCCGTTCTGCGTCGAGCGCCACCGCGACGCCTTCCTGTCCTTCATCCGCACCCACGTCGATATCCTGTTCGCCAATGAGTTTGAAGCCCGTGCCCTTTACCAATGCGATGACTTCAACGCCGCGCTTCAGGCCGCTTCTACAGACTGCCCATTGGCGATTTTGACGCGGAGCGCCAAGGGATCGGTGATCGTCAGCGGCAATGGCGCCATCGAGGTCGCCGCGAACCCGGTCGAAAAAGTCGTCGACACCACCGGCGCCGGCGATCTCTATGCCGCGGGATTCCTGTTCGGCCTGGCGCGCGGCCTGCCGCTTGGCGACTGCGGCGCCCTCGCCAGCCTGGCGGCGGCGGAAATCATTTCGCATATCGGCGCGCGGCCCGAACAAAATCTTGGCGTGCTTGCCAAAAGCCGAAATCTGCTGAGCTAAAATCTGAACGGCCGCCACCTCAGAGTTTTCGAAGCGCAATCGACTGCACCCCTGCTGGACGGGGTTTGTAACCCCGTCCGCACCGTTCAATGCAAATGAACTAGCGTAGGGCGCATTAGCGCGAGCGTAATGCGCCGTCTCTGACTCACAACGGTGCAATACGCTTCGCTATTGCACCCTACAGCGAACTGCGGCGCGGAGCGGAGCAGGCGCACCTCGGCCGCAGCCGGGATGAAGCGAAGCGAAATCCGGGAACGATTGATAGGCTGCCCCGGGTTTCGCTGCGCTCCACCCGGGCACCTTGCTGAACTTGTGGAATGACCCCTCTCAAAGTTTTCGAAGCGCGATCGATTGCACCGCGTGGTCCGCCGCCTTTTCGAGAATGAGATGGGAGCGCTGGCGGGTCGGCAAGATATTCTCCCGCAAATTCACCAGATTTATGGTCCGCCAGATTCTGAGGCCCGTCTTTAGAGCATCCGCCTCGGAGAGTCTTGAATAGCGGTGAAAATAGTGGCCGGGATCGCGAAACGCCGTCAGGCGGAACTGCATGAAACGGTCGACATACCATTTCTCGATCAGTTTTTCGGCGGCGTCGACATAGATGGAGAAATCGAAGAAGTCGGACACGAAGGGGATCGCCTTGCCCTCCTTCGGCAACTGGGCGGGCTGCAGGACATTCAGGCCTTCGACAATGAGAATGTCGGGGCGCTCGACGGTAATCGACTGGTCGGGGACGACATCATAGGAAAAATGCGAATAGACCGGCGCGCTGACTTCCGGGTTACCCGCCTTGACCTCGCCGAGAAACTTGAGGAGCCGCGTAATATCGTAGCTTTCCGGAAAGCCTTTCCGCTCCATCAGGCCGCGCTCTTCCAGCACCTCATTGGGCAGGAGGAAGCCGTCGGTCGGCACCAGCGCCACCCGCGGATGATTGGGCCAGCGCGCCAACAGCGCCTGCAGGACGCGGGCCGCCGTGCTCTTGCCGACGGCGACGCTGCCGCCCATGCCGATGAGGAATGGCATCTTGCCGTCCTTGCGGCCGAGAAATTTCGAGGTCGCCAGATGCAGCTCCTGCGCGGCGGCGACATAGAAATTCAGCAATCGCGACAGCGGCAGATAGATGTCCTCGACCTCACCGGTCGACAGGCGCTCGTTGATGCCGCTGAGCTGTGCGATATCCTTTTCCGAGAGCGTCATCGGAGTGTCGGCCCTGAGGCGCGCCCAGTCGGCCCGCGAAAAAATCCGGTAGGGCGAAAATATCTGCGGCTGGCGATCGCTCATGATAGGTCACATAGTTCGCCGGAAACCGTCATATCCATTCAACCGCCCGCTCCTCGCGCCGCTTTTTCGTCAAGACCGGAAACGCCCATCCGCTCTTCCAGAACCTTCAAGACATCGCCAAGCGCGATTTCCCGGCTCTCGAGAACCACCAGGAGATGATAAAGGAGATCCGCGGCCTCCCTGGTCAGGGCTGCGTCGTCCTCGGTTGCCGCCGCGAGCACCGTTTCGACCGCCTCCTCGCCGAATTTTTTCGCGCATTCGCCGACACCGCCATCGAGAAGCTGGCGGGTGTAGGATCGATCCGCGGCGGCGTGACGGCGGTCATGGATCGTTCCGGCGAGACGCTTCAGGACATCGTCGCTCATAAACGCCAGGCCCCCCTCACAGCGCGCGACTCAAGAATGAGAATTCGGTATCCATCATTTGGACCGCGGAGACAAACGCGAAATCATTTTGCATTGCACAAAAAATCGGCCTTTGGCAGAAAAGTCAATGATTTCCTTGCGCCGCGACGCCGCGAACCGGTCAAATCAGCCGCTCAATCAAGGCGCATTTCGATGCCCTTGGCGGCCATGTACCGCTTCGCCTCGCCGATCGTATGATCGCCGAAATGAAAGATCGAGGCGGCGAGCACGGCGCTGGCGCCGCCTTCGCTGACGCCTTCGACGAGGTGGTCGAGGGTGCCGACGCCCCCCGACGCGATCACCGGCACGGACACCGCATCGGCAATGGCGCGCGTCAGGATGAGATCGAACCCTTCCCGGGTGCCGTCGCGGTCCATGGAGGTGAGCAGGATTTCGCCGGCCCCGAGCGCCACCACTTGCCTGGCGTATTCGACGGCATCGATCCCCGTCGGCTGGCGGCCGCCATGGGTGAAGATTTCCCAGCGCGGCGCTTCGCCTTCGCCGGAAACCTTCTTGGCGTCGATGGCGACGACGATGCATTGATTGCCGAATTTCTCCGCCGCCTCGCGGACGAACTGGCG
>CAYWBS010000124.1:0-2261 GCA_964456215.1 uncultured Hyphomicrobiaceae bacterium | reverse complement strand
TGTTCACCGCCGCCGTGTTGATGGAGACCTTGTCGGCGCCGGACTCGAGCAGCTTGCGCACATCTTCGAGGGTGCGCACGCCGCCGCCGACGGTCAGCGGCATGAAGCAGCGTTCCGCCGTTTTCTCGACAACGTCGAAGATCACGTCTCGGTCTTCGTGGCTGGCGGTGATGTCGAGAAAGCAGAGCTCGTCGGCGCCGGCGGCGTCATACGCCGCAGCCGCCTCCACCGGATCGCCGGCATCGCGCAATTCAACAAAATTGACGCCCTTGACGACGCGGCCGTCCTTGACATCGAGGCAGGGGATGACGCGGATTTTGAGCATGTCGGCTGCTAGCTATGTTCGCTGGCCGCGCGGATCAGGCCGAGCGCTGTTTGCGGATCAATGCGCCCATCATAAAGCGCCCGGCCGCTGATCGCACCTTCCAATATGGCGCAGTCCGGCTTGAGCAGTCGGCGGATGTCATCGATGGAAGCGAGCCCGCCGGAAGCGATGACCGGAATGGAAACCTGTCTTGCGAGCGCCAGGGTCGCCTCGACGTTCAGCCCCTTCAAGATCCCATCGCGGTCGATATCCGTATAGATGAGCGCGGCGACGCCGGCATCCTCGAAGCGCCGCGCCAGCTCGACCGCCGTCAGTTCCGACGTCTCCGCCCAGCCTTCGACGGCGACCTTGCCGCCCCTGGCGTCGATGCCGACGGCGATGCGGCCCGGATGGGCCCGGCAGGCGGCGCGCACCAGCTCCGGATCGCGCACGGCGGCGGTGCCGAGAATGACCCGGCGGACGCCCTTGCCGAGCCAGGCATCGATCGCCGCCCTATCGCGGATGCCGCCGCCGAGCTGTATGGGGATGGTGACGGCGGCCAGGATGGCGTCAACGGCGGCGCCGTTGGCGCTTTCGCCGGCGAAGGCGCCGTTGAGATCGACCACGTGCAGCCATTTGAAGCCTTGTTCCTCGAAGCGCCGCGCCTGCGCCGCCGGGTCGTCGCTGAAGACGGTCGCCCGGTCCATGTCGCCGAGCTCCAGGCGCACGCATTGTCCGTCCTTGAGATCTATGGCCGGGAAGAGGATCATGGTGTCTGGATGTAAACGGTCATTTGCTTGGATAATAGGCATATATACGGTTGGTGTCATAGTGCCGGAATACGCGTTATTCATCATTTGACGGGAGACGAAATCGAATATCAGGTTTTGCCGTCCTCGGGGGATCCGTCGATCGACAGAATTCAAGTTACAACCGTGACTGTTTTGGACACGCTGGACATTGGCATAAAATAACAAGTCTTAGATATGATTCGGTACGATATACTGACCAAAGAAAACCTCATCTCTGCGGCTTGGACATACGGGGATTTCGATGCATATGGACGCGGGCAAATTTGCTCGGATTGCTGAGTCGTTGCGTCAATATCGACGAGCCGAGCTTCGGGATTTTGAAAGTGAAATTGGATCTAAGCCTTTGGATGCGCTGTATGTGGATCCATTACCTGAAGACGCTGTGCTCAATTCGGTTATATCCAGCAATACCACTTTTGTACTGGGCAGGAAGGGAACAGGTAAGAGCACTGTATTTGCGCGTGCGCAAAGCGCACTGAGGCAGCAATCTAATGTTCTCACGACATATATCGATGTAAAGAGTCTGTATGAGATCACGAGCGCCTCCCAAATATCGGAAAATCTGACGAAAGCAGCCAACATTGATAATGGCATTCTTCGATCTCACTTGGTTCGCAAAGCTTTTCTGGGGACTGTCTTGTCGGAACTGCTTAAGGAAATCGATGGACTTTGCACCGAGATGTCGCTGTGGGACGTCTGGAGGGGTAAGAAAAGGTCGTATGAAGAATTAAAATCAAGACTCACTCAACTCCAAGCAACCACAAAACAGGCCGATCTAACTCAGACTGAGATTCCTGTTCTCGTGCAAATCTCTCGTTCGTGGAAAACTCGGCGCAAAACTGAAGTTGGACACGAGGTAGAAGCTGGAGCAAAAGCAGGGGCGTCACCAATTGGTGTCAATCTTGGCATCAGCGCAACTTCAGCTGATTTCGACAAGTCATTAGACGACAGCGAACTATATTCGGAATACGCTGATATAATTTTGCGCTCGTTTCCGTTTGACGAGATTATCCGAGAAATTCAAGACTTGCTTGAGGAATGCAGTTTCAAAAGATTGGTTGTCTTTTTCGACGACTTCTCCGAACTCAATTTCGTTGATCAGCGCCTATTTAAGCGACTATATACTTGACTTAGCATAATGGCGT
>CAYWBS010000123.1:0-7710 GCA_964456215.1 uncultured Hyphomicrobiaceae bacterium | reverse complement strand
GGTGGTAGATGAAGGAGCCCCGGCCGTTCCTGGAGGACGGGTCCCAGTTCGGCGTGTCCCGCACGGCTTTCCGCCGCAAGCGGAAAGCTGAAAAACGGGAGTTGATGCTTCAGTGGTTCTACGAAAATTTTGAAGACCCTGCCGAGCGCACCCCCTACGAGAGCGCGGAAGGGGGATACCAGTGGATCTGGGGCGGCGCGCGAGAACAGCTTGACGGCATGTTTGGCGACATCGTTTCTGAATCGCTCATCGAAGAAGTCGCGCAGGAGGTAGAGCGAAACGGATTGACCGAGTGGGCTCCTACGCCAAGTCGCGACGACTACGACATGGACGAGCCTCCGCCCGAAATCACGTCACTTGAAATCTTCCTTGATAAGCCCAGTGCTAACTACGGGACACCGGAAGACCACGAAGCACGTGCCCGCGCACGGGAAGCGCTCGAGGCTCTTCGCGTGGCACTCGATAGACCGCGACCCGTCGGCATCGGGCATAACCGGCCACCGGAGGACGTGGAGGAGCCGGAGGAAATCAGAGAGCTTCGTCAAGCACTCGTTGAACTTCAGACAGAATTTTCGAAGCCCAATCCTGCCATTCAATTCGTCAAGCGTTGGGCCGAGCCCCTGCGGAAGGCCCTTATCGCAAACGCCAAGTGGGGCGCAAAGAAGCTCGACAAAGCTGTTGATGCTGCGATGGCGGTTGGCGGGGGAAGCGTCGCTGTCGCAATTGGCGCGCACTACAGTGAGCCGCTTCACAAGGCCTTTGATGCAATCATCAAATGGCTGGAGATTGTAGCTCACACCATATTTTAGTTGGCCGCATGTCAGGGCAGTCTCGTACGGTTAGAATGCGGCCACAAATTTGCCGGGGTTGCAGAGGGGCTCATGATTGACGATGTTGCCAAGATTCAAGCAAGCGTAGCCAGTCTATCAATCATTCCCTGGTTAAGCTTCGCTTCACCCGGCTACGAGGTCCCGTAGGGTGGGTTAGGCGCGGAGCGCCGTAAACCACCGCCGGGACTCGCAGCGAATTCAGCCGGTGGGTTACGCGCCTTCGGCGCTAACCTTCCCTACGCGCTCATGCGACGGGAAAGCGACAACAACCATGAAGAAAGGCAAGAGCATTTCCAAACAAGCAAAAGTAGAAGATTCCCCCTCCCGACTGATCGATGCGCGAATCGCGGCGCTGGACGACTGGCGCGGCGGGACGCTCGCGCGGGTCCGAAAGCTTATCAAGGAGGCCTGCCCCGACGTGGTCGAGGAGGTGAAATGGAGAAAGCCGTCGAACCCGCTCGGCGTTCCGGTGTGGGAGCACGCCGGCATCCTCTGCACCGGCGAGACGTACAAGGACAAGGTGAAGCTGACCTTCGCCAGGGGCGCCGCGCTCAAGGACCCTTCAGGCCTCTTCAACGCCAGCCTCGAAGGCAATGTGAGGCGCGCCATCGATATCCATGAGGGCAACAAGATCGATGAAAAGGCATTGAAGGCGCTCATTCGCGCCGCCGTGGCACTGAACACGTCTGTGCGACCTGCCGCCGCGCCTCGCGTTCCCTAAGCCGCCGCCTCCACGACCTTTTGCCGCTGCTCGCCGAGCCCTTCAACGACGACGCGCATTTCATCGCCGCTTTTCAGGAACCGGGGCGGCTTCTTGCCGAGGCCGACGCCCGGCGGCGTCCCGGTTATCACCACATCGCCGGGCAGGAGCGTCATGAACTTGCTGATGACGCTGACCAGCTCGGCGATCGGAAAGATCATCTGCCTGGTATTGCTCGACTGCATGCGCTCGCCATTGACTTCGAGGAAAATGTCGAGAGCCTGGGGATCGGGAACTTCATCCTTGGTGACCAGCCAGGGGCCGAGCGGGCCATAGGTCTCATGGCTCTTGCCCTTGATCCATTGACCGGTCGTCTCGAGCTGCCAGTCGCGCTGCGAGACGTCATTGCAAATGCTATAGCCGGCTACGTAATCAAGCCCGTTTTCCTTTGCCACGTTCTTGGCGCGCGTGCCCATGATAAAAGCGATCTCGGCCTCCCAGTCGGTCTTTTTTGAGCCGTGAGGCATGGCGACATCGTCGTTCGGCCCGGAAATGCAGGACGTCGACTTCGAGAAGATCACCGGCTCGCTCGGAATTTCCATGCCGGCCTCCCTGGCATGGTCGGCATAGTTGAGACCGATGGCGATGAGATTGGGAATATTGGCGACCGGCGGGCCCAGTCTCGGCCGGCCGTCGACGGTGGCAAGAGTGGCGATATCGATCCGCCGGAGACGGTCGAGGCCCTCCGGGCTCAACACATCGCCGCCGATGTCTTCGATATGGGAAGAGAGGTCGCGTATTTCCCCGTTCGGGCCGAGAAGGCCCGGCTTTTCGGCGCCCGGCGCTCCGAAACGCAAAAGTTTCATAATATTCGTTCCCTGCTGTCGTGCTCTCTCGCTGATGCGCCGCTCGCGCAGTCTTGTGAGACGGAATGTAGGAACGGCTTTTCGGAAGATTGTCAATATCGACGTCAATCAGTGCCGTGAATTGGTCCGCCGAATGTGGTGTCGGCGGCGCCAGCCGCGTAAGCAAAAATGCGCCCGGTCACAGCCAGCGCCTCACCGCCGACTTGTACTTCCGGTAGTCATCGCCGAATTTGCGCTCAAGATACACCTCTTCACGCGAAACAACGAAAAAGTGGATGATCAATATGGCGGGGATGACCATCGCCAGAATCCAAAGACCATCGATCAGGACGGCGATCGCGATGAACAGCAGGACGAGAGAAATATAGGCCGGGTTCCGGGAATAGGCGAATGGCCCCGTGGTGATGAGAGCTGTTGTCGGTTTATAGGGATTGATGTCCGTTCCAGTTTTGGAGAATGCCCTCCAGACGAACAAGATGAGTGCACCGCTCAAGGCCAGAAGGACAAGACCGAGAATATATTGGAAGCTCTCCGGCAGCAGAGGGATGGGCCACAGAAAATCGAGGCCGATGCCGATCAGAAGGCAGACCAGAAAAATCAGTGGCGGTGGGGCGGCGACGCCCGCCGTGTCGTTTGCTTCCATCTTGATCCAAAATATAGGATAGGCTCACTCATCGGCAAGCCACCGATCGGAGGTAACCGCATATGGACTTGGGCCTTGATGGCAAACGGGTCGTCATTACCGGCGGCTCCAAAGGGATCGGTTTCGCCCTCGCCGATAGGTTCGCGGCGGAGGGCGCGGAAATTATTATCGTCTCTCGTGACAGGGCGGCACTGGATAAATCGGCAGGCGAAATCGCGCGCTGGCACAACGCCAAGGTCACCGCCCATTCGGCGGACCTATCGAAATCCGGAGAACGCCAGGACCTGCATGAGGCGTTCCCTGCCGCCGACATCCTCGTCAATAATGCCGGCGCCATCCCCGGCGGCGGCATAGCCGATCTCGATATGGAAACCTGGCGGGAGGCGTGGGAGCTGAAAGTGTTCGGCTATATCCATCTCGCCAAGCTCTATTTCCAGGCCATGAAAGAACGCCGGTCGGGAACGATCATCAATATCATCGGCATGGGCGGCCGGGCGGTCAGGCCAGACTATATCTGCGGCGCGGCGGGCAACGCCGCCCTCATCGGTTTCACCAACGCACTCGGTGCCGAAGCGCCGAATTACAATGTCCGGGTCTTCGGCATCAACCCGGCGGCGACAATGACGGACCGCATTGTCTCGCTTTCAAAAACACGCGCCAAAACCCGGTTTGGAGACGAAAACCGCTGGCGGGAAATTCTCAATCCCGAAAAAATGCCGTTCGCGCGGATCAAGTCGCCTGAAGAGGTCGCGGCACTCGCCGCCATGCTCTCCGCCCCGCAGGTGCATTATCTTTCCGGGACGGTGATCGACATGGACGGCGGCGGGCAGTGGCGTTGACAGAGCCCTTCAAACCGCAATTGCTGTCAGCCGCCGGTCATTAAAAACCTTTTGGGCGCGGACTCTTTCGTCAATATCCTGTTCGCCCGGATCGTCTGCGGCCGCCATCCGCATTTGGGTCCACGCAATGACGAGCACCATGTTTTGCGGCAATGCGAGTAATGCGCTGCTCCCAATGGAAGCAACCCGTTTGGTTGCACGAATGCGCAAAGTTTTTGCAGGACAGCGTGCACGAGTTGCGATAGCGGAAATAGGTCTTGCAAATGTCCAGGCAAATACGCCGTTGTTCCAGACAGAACGCGAATTTCTGTGGCGCCGTGGCCCCATGCGCACGGCCGGCAAATGCCGATGAACCGGGGAGAGAAGAGAATACGGCAATTGCCGCCGCAACCATTATGAAACGCACAACCGCCTCCAAGGATCGATGATCAATACTCACGAATTTAATGGCAAGATTGGCCGAGAGTGTGTCGGAGGCATTTGCGACAACCTGCCAAACGGTCTATCTATCTCAGCGAATTCCGTTCCGGCCAAGTCACGGAATTGTGGTCCGAGCCGCGTCGCTCATACTGTCGCCAATTTCGGAATTCAGTCTATAATGGAAACTGTAACGGCAATTAGACGATCCAGCGCTGCAACTCGTGCGCCATCAGGTTGCAACAGCATGGTGTAATGCATGTGCCCGTTTGCATTGACTTCGGAATAGTCCAATCCCCAGATAAGTGGAAATGCCGATTCGACGGCACAGGTTAGGTCAATTTATTCCGCGCATGTGACACGACGCGTCATTAACCACGGTCATCCAGCGTCAAATAATGTTCGGTGATTGCGGTTCACCTGAGATTGACACGTTAACTACGCAATAGGACGCCCATGCCTTCTCTCGGATTCGGCTTTGAAAAACTCGGTTTGCAGGTCATTCGCGCGCCGCGCACCGCTCTGGCGCTCGTCATCGCCTTTACGGCGTTCTGTGCCGTCGGCATCCCGAAACTCCAAACCGACGGCACCCTTTCGGAACTCTTCCGGTCCAAGACCAAGGATTTTCGCAATTACACGGAAATGAGCAGCCGCTTTCCGACCAGCGAGTTTGACGTGCTCGTGGTCATCGAAGGCAAGGACATCATGAAGCGCGATTTGCTCGAAGAAATTCGCGGCCTGCATCTGGAGTTGCAGTTCGCTCAGGCGGTCGATGGCGTGATCTCCATTTTCTCCATGCGTGGGCGGCCTGACGAAAAAGGCTACGCCCCGCCGATTTTCCCGGCGGAGTTGCCCGAAGGCGAGGAATTCGAGCGTCTCGCCAAGCGGGCCATGGACCACCCCCTCATCCACGGCAAGTTGCTTTCCGACCGCGACGAAAACGGGCAACTCACCCTGCTCGTTCTGTCCCTCAAGAAGGATGTGGTTATCAAGAAAGGACTAAGCGTCACGATCGGCGAGATCGGCAAGATCGCGCGCCAAGCTCTGGAGCCGACGGGGCTGGAAGTGCAGCTGGCGGGAGCGCCCGTCATGCAACTCGAGATCCGCAACGCCATAAAGCGCGACCGCTTCATTTATAACGGCGTCGGGTTCCTGGTCGGGTTCATAATCAATCTGGCGTTCTTCCGGCGCCCGCTTTTGGTCTTCATTGCATCGATCTGTCCGGTATTGTCGGTCGTTTGGGCGCTCGGCATATTGGGCCATCTCGACCAGCGGCTGACGACATTCATCAATGTAATTCCGCCTTTGGTGATGGTCATCGCCTTCACCGACGCGATGCACATGGTGTTCGCTATCCGCCGCCGGATGCGCGACGGCATGACCCGCTTCGAGGCGTCGCGCCATGCGATAAAGACGATCGGACCGGCCTGCGTCCTGACATCGCTGACGACGGCGATTGCCATGGTCTCGATGGGCTACACGGACTCCGGTCTCATACGCACATTTGGTCTTTCCGCCGCCTTGTCCACACTTTTGGCGTTCGTCGCCGTGATCACCGTCGTCCCGATACTCACATTGCTGCTCATCCGGGATGAGGAAAAATTCGCAGCCGATGAGGAAAAAAGGTACAAGGCGATCGACTGGCTGACCAATTTGTGCGCCGATTGGGCGGCCATGCTCAGATCCAACCCCGTCCCAATCGCCATCGGGGGAATGGCGCTGCTGGTGGTGTTCTCCGTCTTTCATCTGCAGTTGAAGCCGCAATACCGGCTGAGCGATCAGGTTCCGGACGACAAGCAATCCGTGGCTGCCTCCCAGCGGCTCGACGCCAAGCTCACCGGTTCGCTGCCGGTGCATATCATGGTTCGCTGGCCGGAAGGAAAAACCATCCAGTCCGGTGACGTCATCAATGCGATTTCCGAGGCTCATGGTCTGATCGAAATACAATCGGGTATCGGCAATGTCTGGTCGCTCGATACTCTCAGGCGATGGTTGAAGAAAAATGTCGGCGACACGCGGCCGGAGGTGGTGGTGGAATATATGCGCCGCATGCCCGCGCATCTGACCGCGCGCTTCGTAAACGAGAAGGAACGGGCGGCGCTGGTGACCGGGCGAATTCCAAATCTGGATGCCGGCGACAGCGTGCCGGTCATTCGCGAGCTTGATCGACAACTCAACGAACTTCGCCAGGACCACAAGGATTTCACGTTTACGGTCACCGGACTTTCAGCAGTGTCGGCGTTGCAAAGCGCGAGTATGATCGAACAGCTCAATCGCGGGCTGATCATCGCCGTGATCGTCGTTATTGTGCTGATCGGCGTGGCGTTCCGCTCCACTTCCGCCGCATTGTTTTCGGTATTGCCCAATCTCTTCCCGATCGTCGCCGCCGGCACTTTCCTTTTCATCACCGGCAGGGGGCTGGAATATGCAAGCGTGATCGGGCTGACGGTGGCGTTCGGACTTGCCGTTGACGACACCATCCATTTCCTCAACAGGTTCTATTTGGAGCGCGAAAGACACACATCCATCAATGACGCCGTCTATGAGACGATTGCGCGCATAGGCCCGGTTTTGGTGCTGACGACGATCGTTTTGGTTTTGGGCCTCGCGGTAACAGTTATCAGCGACCTGCCGGCAATGAGGCTCTTTGGACAATTGTTCATGACGACTTTGTCCGCGGCACTGCTCGCCGATATGGTGCTGTTGCCGGCGATTTTATTGTGGTTTTTCCATATCAGAGCCGTCAGGAAAGAGGCCTAGGACGTGGCACTGCGCCGGAACTGCACCTCGGGGGAGACCCTCAAGGGCCGTTCGAAGCGCGTCATGGACGACCTTCCCGGCTCTCGGTTCTCAATAGGCCGCATACCGATCTGTTGACACGTTCGCCTGCTGCTTGTTTTAATCTGCCGCGTACGGGTTCTCTCATTAGAGAGAGAATAGGGAACATGGTGCAGGCCGAGGCCCCGAGCGGGGTAATAGGCCTAAATCCATGGCTGCCCCCGCAACTGTAAGCGGCGCGCGTCCCTCCATTACGCCACTGACGCCATAGGCGTTGGGAAGGCCGAGAGGCGCAACAATCCGTGAGCCAGGAGACCTGCCCGTACGGCGTCACCCATCCTCCGTACGGGGCGTGCGTTGGAGCGGCACTTTTTACCGTAGTGGTGGCGATCCTCATGGGGTTGATAGGAGGGTCGTCGTGAATATTTCCCAGATCTTTGACCGGTACGGGGCGACACGGACTCCAGGTTCGTGCCCGAGCCTCCATTCAGCCAATTCAATTGCGCCGCAATGGAGGTTCGTCAGATGTCGGGTTCTAGAGTGTTTCCAGGAAAAGTGGCCACCGGTTTTCCGTCCGGGAACACGAAAAATCAAAGGGCCGGAGTGTTTGAGCGATTCAACGAAAAGCGAAAACACT
>CAYWBS010000122.1:0-7727 GCA_964456215.1 uncultured Hyphomicrobiaceae bacterium | reverse complement strand
CCGGAGCGGTTCAGGTCGACATAGGAATAGTCGGGATGCTGATCATGCAGGCTTGTGCCCGCATCCTGCTCCAGATGCAGCCGTTCGATCCCTACGGTCACCGAAGACCCATCCTCCAAATCGACAATGACCTCGCCTTCGCCGACGACCGGATTCTTGTACTGGGAAATCTGGTAGCCCTGGGGCAAATCCGGATAGAAATAGTTTTTGCGGTCGAAAACGGAATAGAGATTGATCTTCGCTTTGAGGCCGAGCCCGGTGCGCACCGCCTGCGCCACGCATTCCTCGTTGATGACCGGCAGCATACCCGGCATGGCGGCATCCACCAGACTCACGTGGGAATTCGGCGCACCGCCAAATTCCGCCGAAGCCCCAGAAAAGAGCTTTGCCTTGGATGTGACCTGGGCATGGACCTCCATGCCGATCACGACTTCCCAATCACCCGTGGCTCCGGAAACAAGGTTTCGGGTATCGGGATTGACACGGTCCTGCATCAGCCTTGCCCCTGCCAGGCATAAATGCCTGATCCCGTTAAAACGTGCCGCCGAGGACTGCGCGCCGGCCGATCACGGCTTGCCGTCCGCCTCATGCAGCTTTTCCTCTTCATATTGGATAAACCATCCGATCATCTGCCGCCAGATCGCTTCGGAAAGCTCCGGGGGCAGGCCCTTTTCCTTGGAACGCGCCTTGACGCGATCTATCACCTGTTGAATGCGCCACGGCACGACCGCGTCACCTGGCCGCTTCTTGAGTTGCCAGGCCCGGTCGACATACCCAAAACGCTCGGCAATGAGGTCGACGAGTTCATTGTCGATACGATCAATTTCCACGCGAACATGGTCCATGCTGCGGCACTCCTCGGGCGAACGCGGCGTCATTTCATGGTGCTCATCATCGCTGACATCATCCTTTTCACCGGAGCCGGATTAACTGCTCCACCAATCTTCGGGTACGGGAAGCGGGCCTGCGGCCTCTTCAAGGACATACGCGGCCCGCAATAACGTCGCCTCGTCGAGAGGCTTGCCGATCAGCTGCAGGCCCAGCGGCGTACCTTCGCCGGAGAGCCCGGCCGGTACCGATATACCCGGAAGCCCCGCCATGTTCACGGTCACCGTAAAGATGTCGTTCAGGTACATTTGCAGCGGGTCGCCCGAAACCTCGCCAATTCCAAAGGCCGGAGCCGGCGTTGTCGGCGTCAGCACGAGATCGACCTTTTCGAAGACGTCCGTAAAATCCTGCCTGATCAGGGTGCGGACTTTCTGCGCCTTTTGATAATAAGCCTCGTAGTAGCCCGCCGACAGGACATATGTGCCGATCAGTACCCGGCGCTTGACTTCGGCGCCAAAACCGCTTGCACGGCTCAACTCATACATGTCGATCAGATCCTGGCCGGGCACGCGCAGGCCGTAGCGCATGCCGTCATAGCGGGCGAGGTTCGACGACGCTTCGGCGGGGGCGATAATGTAATAGGCAGGCAAGGCGTACTTCGTGTGCCGGAGGCTGACCTCCTGAACTTCGGCGCCGGCGGCCTTCAGCCAGTCGATGCCCTTCAGCCACAGATCCTCGATCTCGGCGGGCATTCCTTCGACCCGGTATTCATCGGGAATTCCGATTTTCAGCCCCTCTATGCCATCGCCGATCGCCTGGCGGTAATCGGGCACGGGCGCGTCGATGCTTGTCGTGTCTTTCGGATCATGGCCGGCCATCGCCTGCAGGAGAATCGCGGCATCCTCAACGGTCTTGGCGATGGGCCCCGCCTGATCCAGCGACGAGGCAAAGGCGACGATGCCCCAGCGCGAACAGCGCCCATAGGTGGGCTTCACGCCCACGGTTCCGGTCAGGGCCGCCGGCTGGCGGATCGAGCCGCCCGTATCGGTTCCGACCGCGCCGAGGCAAAGGTTCGCGGCCACCGCCGATGCCGATCCGCCGGACGATCCGCCGGGTACGAGAGCCGTATCGTCCCCCTTGCGCCGCCAAGGATTTACGCAATCGCCGAAGGCACTGGTTTCGTTGGATGACCCCATCGCGAACTCGTCATTGTTGAGCTTGCCGAGGAGAACGGCCCCGGCGTCCCAAAGGTTTTGCGTTACGGTCGATTCATAGGTTGGCTTGAAATCGTCGAGAATGCGCGAGCAAGCGGTTGTGCGGATGTCTTTGGTGCAAAACAGATCCTTGATGCCGAGCGGGATGCCCTCAAGTGCGCGGCTCGCCCCCCTTGCAATGCGCTCATCACTGGCGGCCGCCATCTCAAGGGCCTTGTCGGGGGTCGGCAGAATATAGGCGTTGAGCGGCTTGTTGCCGCGTTCAATGGCAACGATATGCGCTTCGGCGAGCTCCTTCGCGAAAAACTCCCTGGCCGCCAGACCGTCACGCGCCTCGGCGATGGTCAGCTTTGTCAGATCAGACATCGCTCACTCCACCACCTTGGGCACAACAAAATAGTTCTTATCGGCCTGCGGAGCATTCCTGACGATATCCTCGGGATAACCGCCGTCGGTTACCCGGTCCCGGCGTTTCTTCATGGACATCTCGACAACGCTCGCCCGCGGCAGGACGTCCGCCGTGTCCACCTCGCTCAATTGCTCCACCCAGGTCAGAATGGCGGATAGCTCGGATTCGAGATTCTTCGCCTCTTCGTCGGTCACCTTGATCCGCGCGAGCCGCGCGATATGACGCACCGTGGCCTCGTCGACCTTCATCAAAAACCTGCCATCTCAGGAAAATCCTCAACGGTCTCGGTCTGCCCGATTCCTTAATTCCAAACTCTTAATGCCGGTTGCAGGACACTGCAAGCGCATCGCCATTGGCACCGTCGTTCCGGGAGATCATTGGTCAGCCTGTGCTAAAGACCCGCGCTGCCGCCAATCTCCGGCACAATCACATTGTGACCGCTCATCTCGGTGACAAATTTATCGGCGGTCTGGTCGATGATGGGGAACGTGCCGTAATGGCAGGGAAAGATCGCCTCGAACCGGAAGAAACGGCGGCAGGCAAAGGCGGCTGACTTGGCACCCATGGTAAACCGGTCGCCGATCGGCACAATGCCGACCGCCGGCTGATAGAGATCGTTGATATAAGCGAAGTCGGACATCACGGCCGTATCTCCCATGTGATAAACGGTCTTTTCGTCCTTCGGTTGAATGACGACGCCGCACGGATTGCCGAGATAAACCGGCTTGCCGTCGACGGTTGTGCTGGATGAATGGGTTGCGTTGACGAATGTCACGTCAAAGCCATCATGACTGACCATGCCGCCGGTATTGGTCGGATCGACTTTTTCCACGCCTTGGCCGTTAAGATACATGGCCAATTCGTAGATCGCGACGAGCGTCGCGCCGGTTTGCTTGCAGACTTCGACGGTATCGCCCACATGGTCGTCATGGCCATGGGTAAGGATGACGTGCGTGATCCCTTCCGCCACTGTTTCCAAGGGGATGTCGTGACCCGGATGCCCTGTTATGAAGGGGTCGATCAGGATCTTGCTGCTTGCCAACTCAATCTTGAAGCAGGAATGACCGTACCAAGTGATTTTCATGTCGAATCCTCCCGAAGTCGAATGCCGCACCCTATCGGGTAGGATGTAGCATCGCTGACACAGATCGACCAAGACCCGGCAACGCAAGGATGATGGGATAATGGCGGAAACGGTCGAATGCGCGGTTGTCGGCGCTGGCGTCGTCGGCCTCGCGATCGCGCGGTCGCTGGCTCTTGCCGGCCGCGAGGTGGTCGTCCTCGAAGCCGCAGACACCATCGGCACGGTCACCAGTTCGCGAAATTCGGAAGTCATCCATGCGGGGATCTACTATCCCGAGGGCTCTTTCAAGGCGCGCTTTTGTGTCGCCGGGCGGAAGCTTCTTTACGACTATTGCCAAAGCCACGGCGTCGCCTACAAGAAGTGCGGCAAGCTCATCGCGGCGGCGGAACACGCCGACCTTCAAAAACTGAAAGATATTGTCGAACGGGCGCGACGGAATGGCGTCGGCGATTTAGTGATCCTGGCGGCGCAGGAGGCGCGCGAACTCGAACCCAATCTCGCCTGCGCGGGCGCAATCCTTTCGCCTTCGACCGGCATCATCGACAGCCACGGATTCATGCTGGCCCTGCAAGGCGACGCGGAAGCCGAAGGCGCCATGATTGCGTTCAAGAGTGAAGTCACATCCGCCACACCGGATGGCGGCGGCATTCGGCTGTGGGTTCGAACCGACGATGACGGGACCACTTACCCGATCGATTGCCGCACGGTTATCAATTCGGCGGGCCTCTCGGCGCCGCATCTTGCGCGGCGCATCTCCGGGTTTCCGCCGGAGAAAATCCCAACCGCCCGTTACGCAAAAGGTAACTATTTCAGGCTGATCGGACGCGCACCTTTCCAGCGTCTTATTTATCCCGTGCCCGAGCCCGGCGGGCTTGGCGTGCATTTCTCGATGGATCTTGGCAGCCAATGTAAGTTCGGCCCTGATGTGGAATGGATCGATCGGCCGGATTACTCCGTCGACCCTGGCCGCGCCGGTAGATTCTACACTGCCATTCGCCGTTACTGGCCGGACCTTGCCGATGGCGCATTGCAGCCCGACTATGCCGGTATCCGCCCGAAGATCACCGGTCCCGAAATGGGACCGGCGGATTTCATGATTTCCGGCGAGGCGGAACACGGCGTCCCGGGCCTCATCAACCTGTTTGGCATTGAATCGCCCGGCCTGACTTCGGCCCTGGCGATTGGCGAATATGTGGAGGAACTCGTCTCTCACAACCGTGCATAGGCCCGCGCGACGTCAAAAGCCGTTGGTTGATTGGTTGCGTCCGGCGGAAGAGAGCCTGCAAGCTCGTTGATTGATCGCTCCAAATTGAAGACGCGGATGGATTCCCTGGCGTTGAGCTCCAATTTGGCACCGGCGTGGCTATTTACCTGTTCCACCAATTCATCATATTGGCGGCGCTCCGATGGCGATAGATCATGGATAGGTCGCGGAACCGTCAATCCGTCGATAAGATTGGAAACGCTTTGCAATCGCTGCCGCACGACGATCCTGGTTGGGTCTTGCGCGAGTTGGCTTGCGTATTCATCGGCAAGCGCCGTCAATCTTTCCAGCCGCGCCGCATCAGGTTTGCTCAGGCGTGGTGCCAGCAATGTTTCGATCTTGGCATTGAGGTCGGAGAGAACCGTATCCGCTTCGACATCGACGACCGGCTTGCCGATAATGATATCCGCCTCGTTAAGCAGATCCGCCCTGTCCTTCAACTCATCCGGCCGGACGGTTCCCCTAAACGCCTTGGCTTCGATGGCCAGAACCTTCTCCTGAATTTTTGCCAATCGGTCTAATTCCGCCGGTGTCAAACGTGGTTTGTAGCCGCGAATGCGCTTGATTTCCCGCTGGGCGGCATCAACCGCCCCCGCCGCCGCCTGTTGAGCGGATACGCCGCCCGCGGATGTGCTGGCGCCGAAGATAGAGTCCGGACTGGCTGACCCGAATATCGCGCCGGACACCTGCGAAAGATTGAGAGCGGAAATCATGGAGTCCTTTGAGCGCCGCGTTTGTCTGACCGAAGACCGATCTTCACTGAGGCTAATCAGATTTGGTTAGGGGTTTGTTAACTGCTTGAATTCGGAGGCTCGGGCGGTCTCCAGGGCCGTTTCGGCCGAGCCGCCATGACCTGGTCATCCCAATCGCACCCAATCCCTTCTTTTTCCTTGGCCGCGACCGCTCTCTCCTATAGCCAAGGCGCATGGACAACGACCCAATCCTTTCTCTTGAGGCGCTTGCAGGACGCCTCGCCCCCAATGCCCGCCTTCTCGGTCTCGACCTCGGCAGCAAAACGATCGGCATTGCGCTTTCCGATGTCAGCCGGACGGTCGCAACGCCCATGGAAACGCTTAAACGGGGAAAATTCGCGGTCAACGCCCAGGAGCTTCTCGACATTGCCGAGGCGCAGAATGTCGGGGCGTTCGTTATTGGCCTGCCGGCCAACTTCGACGGATCGGAAGGTCCGGCCGCCCAGTCCGTCCGTGCCTTCGCCCGCAATCTGGCGGCCAAGACCGACATCCCGATCGTATTTTGGGATGAGCGGCTGTCAACGGCTGCCGTCGAGCGAACGCTGCTCGAAGCCGACGCCAGCCGCAAACGGCGCGGCGAAGTCATCGATAAAATGGCCGCCGCCTATATCCTGCAGGGGGCGCTCGACCGGCTTAAGCTGATCTAAACGTTGACATATGGCCAATCCGCTCAAATCGCCATTCGCTCGATTGTACGTTTTTTGCTCTCGTACAACCTTTCCTGGACGTATGCACTGTGAATTTTATCGAGAGCATCCTTCTTAGATTTGAAAGAAAGCTTGGCGCCAATAAAACGTTGAGCGATGGCAACGGCTTCAGCTTTGCGGACGAGCTTACTTTGGCACATTTCCTGAAAGACGTTTTCAAATTGGCCCTTCGCAGTGTTTTCAGCTTTCAGCCGCTCCACATACGCAGTGACTACGTCCACGTTTAACTTTTGTGTCTTCGTCACTTGCTTTTGGGGCTTCGCTTGAAGTGCTTTCTTAGCCTCGGCTACAAATTCTTCGATTTCTTCATCCTCGCGGCCGGAAAGTAGCTCATCAACGGCAGCGAAATCTTTAGCCTGTCCTTTTGCCCCGCAGGCACTCTGTAACGAGCCCAGTTTTTTAATCAGTGCCCTCAGTTCTCCAATTTTCATTTGCTTTGCTCCCGGCCAAGTGTGACTCGGCCTTGGCTAAGTTTCTTGGCGAACGCAGCAACTGTTTGATTTTCACTCCCGTCAAATATCTCGGAAAACTTCTGAATTTCCTTCCCTTCGTCGACACAACCCAATGAGGATAGGAGCAATCGAAACTCATTGAGTGCCATCTTCATTTGCTGAATCTTCATGATTCACGTCCTCCGCGCAACCTCTTCCGCGATCGGATCGAATAATGCGCGTGTCCCCTTATCCTTGAGATACGCTATCCCTGCATCTGTTGTATTTGTAATGTTGGTGCTGCGCTGCAAGAATGCCTCCCAAAAAAAATAATTTCCCATACCGAAAGCATCTCTGACGTGTTTTTCGGCCTTTTCTGCGGCCAATCTGGAATCTTGAGATAAGTTCTTGCTTGGCACCATCGTACCGATCACTCCACCTATCTTTAACCGCGGCATAATTTGTCCTCTGAGGCGCCTAATCTTCAATGCAGACGATCCAACGGTCTCAGCAGATAGATTGTCCAGAACGGTCGGAATGAACAGATGTGTACTTGTACAAAGCGCATTTACCAGACCCGTAGACATGCGCGGGGGTCCGTCAATAATGATTCTCGCATATTCGCTCCGAACTTCATCGGACAACAAGGCCGATGCGAGATGATAACGAATATCTTTTTCGTGATCTCCCAGAAACCACTGAAACATTAATTGGTATTCTGCCGTTTCAAATGGATAGAATGCCGGTATAAAATAAAGGTTTGGTGCACTCGCGCCTATCGGCCTTGCCAAAGCGACAGCAGTCTTTCCATCTAGGTTACCTGTCATCAAATTCTCAGCCAGCGACGGAAATTCGGTCATTCCGGCCTGCGAAAGACAGAGCCCTGATAGGGAGCCTTGGTAATCCAAGTCGATAACCAGTACTTTCTCATTTTTTGTTGTCGCAAAATAGGCTGCGAGGTTCGCGGCAAGTGTTGTCTTTGCTACACCACCTTTGAGGTTCGCAAATAATATGATGGGCATGCTGGATTGCATTCAA
>CAYWBS010000121.1:0-7760 GCA_964456215.1 uncultured Hyphomicrobiaceae bacterium | reverse complement strand
GCGTCAAAGGGGCCCGGGAATTGACAAGAAACCTTGCCCTGAGGCGGCTGACACGGCAAACTTCGCCAAAACATGCTCCTATTGGCTGTGTCAGATAGAGTTTCATATTTCTCATCGCGTACCGAGTATCCGTTAAGAGAGGACCAATGGCCACGACAATCGCGCTTATTCTCAGTCTCGCAGTTTACACGTGCACGGTTGCCGGCGTGAACTACCGCTCCGCGCCCGAGGGCGCCCCCTTTAATTTCGACATTTACAGTGCGGTCGAAAGCCTTTCCGTGCAGTACGGCCTCGCCATGGGCATCCCGGCGCCGCTCCATTGGGCGTTTGGATGTGTCGTTATCATACTTCCTGCGCTTCTCTGTTTCTGGATCGTCCGCTTCATTATCCGGTAATCGGGGCACCTGTCACGCGGGCGAAGACGGGTTGCCGGTATTCCTGAGTCTTGCCCCCGGAGTGTTTTCGCTTTTTCTGGAAACACTCCGCACCCTGCGAATTTCCTGCAGCATATTATTTGAGGAAAACCGCGGACGGCTGGAGGAGCCTGAAAAGCCAATGCCATGTCGAGGCAAGCGGCGCGTCCGCTTACGCCTGAGCGCTGGCCGCCACGACCTCGTCAATGGCATCGGTCAGCGCCTTGCTGTGGGCCGTATCGCGTGTGAGTTCGCTCCGCCCAAGGCGCTGCGCGGCGGTGGCGATCACCTCGATAGCCTCCGCAAATAGCTCGCGGGAGGCTTCAGGGTCCGTCAGCTTACCATTCGCCTCATTGCAGAGAATCGGAACGGCTTTCCAATTGACGAGGTTGAAATCGCGCGGGAACAGCTTGGCCCGCAAGACATAGAGTACCTGGAAACGATAGTTCTCGAAAATTTCGTCAATTTCGTTCGCGCCCCGCAACATCTTGAAACGAAACATGGCCAGCGACGCCGTGTAATAGGGGTCGAGGGCGTGGTCGGGGTTGAAGATCCGCTCCGGCACCTCCTCCCGCAAAAGCTTGAGCTTGTCGACCGCGAGATGGGGCAACGCCAGGAACATCGACGCGAAGGTCTGTATCTGATCGCGAATATGGACGACCCGGTTCTGATCCAGTCGCGGATTTTGGCCGAACTCGCCCTCGCGAAGATCGTAATACAGCCGTTCGGCAATGCCATTGAGCACAATCGCGCGGAAATATTCCGCGAGGCGGCGGGTAAAGGGAAGCAAGCTCAATATGTGATCTTCGGTGACCATCGTCTGGCTGTTGCTGGCGCGAATGATCCGTTCGACAATCCGCTCATCGCGGGTGACGACGATCTTGGCCGGCAGCAGAATATGGCGCTCCCTGAGCCTGTTTCGGTTTTGAAAGACGACATTCGTCGTTTGACAGCCATTGACGATTTGGAAATCGTAGATTCTGAGCTTCGGCCCGACCACGTCATAATCCCGGCAGACGATCGTAATGCCGTTGTTCAGAAGCGGAAAAAGCGCCACATCCTCGCGGTTAAGCGTTTCGTTGATGGCCGAATTGACGGCATTGTTCAGGCCCTGAAAGCCACGGATATTCTCCAAGAACACGTTGCGGTTCAACTTATCGGTGATCGGATGGCGAATAATGTTGATGAGGTCGTCGACGAGAATCGCGCCGAGATAGGAGATCGCAATCCCCGGCATCAGCTCTAGTTCGCGCAGCCGGTAAGCGTGGATGTCGCCGCTGTTCTGGCGCTGCATGCTGCGCTTCAGATCCAAAAAACTGCGGAAATCCATCGGCGCGAAATCGACGCTTCTGAATAAGCTCGTCTCTTCGAGAAGCCTTTCGGCCCAGGCCACCGATCCTTCAAGTACGTTGTCCCCGACCCATTGGCCCGACGACAGATAGTGCATGTGCACGTCCGGCCGGCCGGAGCGCATCCAATGAGATCGCGCGTAAATAGCGTCCTTGAGCTGGGCTGCTTTATTGATGCCGTCATTGCGCGGCCCAAACACGTCGGTGTGAAAAAACCGCTGAACGCCTTGAGCAAAAATATTCATCTTCTGGTCGCGAAATTCGCGATCCATCGTCGCCTGGATAAAGACGAATGTCGCTCTGAGATCGCCGTCCTGCGCGATCAGACGATCGAGTTCGTCAACGGCGGTAACGATTTGTCCGTTGACAATGACGGCAAGTCCGTCAATTCCGGTATCGTTTTGGCCGTCGACAAAGACGGTGGAGACGTTGAACGGTTTTCGGACATAACGGGAAATGACGGTGTCGACACAGCAGAGAGCAAACAATCTGGGCTTGTGCGTTTCTTGAAAGCATCGTTTTTTTCCATAATCCTTCAAAAACTGATCGATTGTCAGCTCAATCGCATGCGTCCCGCCCATTTTATAGCCTTCAAGAATATTGTATTTAGTATTGCCCCTTGGAACCCGGCCTGAACTCGCTCGCCGTTTCGTTATGCAAACCGCGTAAGAGCCGCAAGCCGCGGACCCGCCGCCCTCAGCAAAAGCTTACGGCATTGTTCCTCCAGACATCATATGATTTTAGATTAGCCCGGCAAACTGATATTCTCCGGCAGACGCCTTCAGGCGCCAAAACAATCATTCGCTGGTAAATCCGGGGAATTCCCGCGGCCGCCGGGCGGCGCTCAAACGGCGCGCCGGCACGGAGCCAGCGGCGTCTGAAACAGGTCAAAGGAAAACGCTGAAAATGGCTCAGAATGTACAACCGGTTCTGAAACGCCTTGAGGAGACAACGGAGCGAGCCCTTGAGAAACTCTTCGAGTTGTTGCGCATACCGAGCATCTCGACCGATCCCTCCTATGGCGCGGAATGCATCCGGGCCGCCGAATGGTGTGCCGGCTTTCTGCGCGACGCGGGCTTCGACGTCGCCGTGCGGCCGACAGATGGCCAACCCATGGTCGTTGCCAGCCAGCATCCTAAAGGGGAAAAAACCGATGGATCCCGAATCTTGTTTTACGGCCATTACGATGTCCAACCGCCCGATCCGTTAGAGCTTTGGAGCAGTCCGCCATTCGAACCGCGGATTGTCGAAAGGCAAAATGCCGGGCCCTTTATCCGGGCGCGTGGCGCATCCGACGACAAAGGCCAGCTTATGACTTTCCTTGATGCTTGCCGTGCCTGGCTCGACGTTCACGGCAATCTCCCACTCGCCGTGACCATCCTCCTCGAAGGAGAGGAAGAATCAGGTAGTCCCAGCATGCTGCCCTTTCTCCGACAAAATAAAGACGATCTCAAGGCCGACATCGCACTGGCATGCGATACCGGCCAATGGGATGGCGAGACACCGGCTATTACGACCATGCTGCGCGGCCTGGCAACCGCCGAAGTCGTGATTTCAGGCGCCAATCGCGACCTTCATTCCGGCATGTATGGCGGCCCCGCCATCAACCCGATCAGTGTCCTGACCCGTGTCCTGGCGGAGCTCAGGGACGACAGCGGGCAGGTTCAAATTGAACGTTTCTATGACGGCATCGAAGAGCCGGCGTCGGCGCAGCTTCGACAATGGCGCGAGCTCGGGTTTGACGAACGCGCCTTTCTTGCTGATGTCGGCCTGGCGGAGCCGGCGGGCGAAGCGGACCGCACCGTCCTTGAACAGCTCTGGTCGCGGCCGACGGCCGAGATAAACGGCATTTACGGCGGCTATACGGGACCGGGGACGAAAACGGTCATACCGGCAACCGCCGCCGCCAAGCTTTCGTTCCGCCTGGTGCCGGGCCAGGAACCGCGGAAGATATTAGCCGGTTTTCGTTCCTTCGTTGAAAAGAGATTGCCATCCGACTGCAAGGCGGCCTTCGAGGGCGAGACCGGCTCGCCCGCTATTTGTTTCGACACGGACACGCCGCCGATGCGTGCCGCCGCGTCGGCGCTCGCGGACGAGTTCGGCCGACCGGCGATATTCATGGGCTGCGGCGGTTCGATACCGATTGTCGAAGCGTTCAGGAGTGAGCTTGGAATGGACTCCATGCTGATCGGGTTTGCCCTCAACGACGACCAAATTCATTCGCCGAACGAGAAATATAATGTCTCGAGCTTTTTGCATGGACGGCGCGCCTGGGCGCGGATTATAGACCGGCTTGCCGGCGGCCAATGAAGTCCCGTTGCAAAGACGGCCCGAACGCGACTAAATTCGCCTGCCCGATCCAACTCAAACTACTGAAAGGACCAGCGCCGTGATCCTACGCTTCTCACCGGCCTCGCCATTCGTCCGCAAGGTTTCCATGACCGCCATTCATTGCGGCGTCGCGGACAAGATCAAGAACGAGCGCGCCAACACCCAGGACCCGCAAGATCCTATCACCACGCAAAACCCGCTCGGCAAGATCCCCGCTCTGATTCTGGATGACGGCACGACGCTTTTTGACAGCCGCGTCATCTGCGAATATCTCGACAGCCTGCACTCGGGGCCGAAAATTTTTCCGCAAGACGGCCGGCGCTGGCAGGCGCTGTCCCTTGCAGCCCTTGCCGACGGCATCATGGACGCCGCCATATTGCAGATTTACGAACGCCGTTACCGGGCGGAGAACATGGTCGTACAAGAATGGGTCGACAGGCAGGTGGGAAAGGTCGAGCGCGCACTGGCCTGGCTCGAGAAGTCACTGCCTCCCAAGGTGGACAGTCTTCACATCGGTCATATTGGCGTCGCCTCGGCCCTCGGCTATTTGGATTTCCGTTTCGCGGGCAAATGGCGGGGAACCTACCCGGCACTCGTCGATTGGCTGAAGAATTTCGAGGCCGACATTCCGGCCTATGCGGCGACGATGCCGACCGATTGATCGAAAGTCATGTTAAGAGGCAGTGTCATGATGGCGCCTGGTCGCGCATGGTTCAATTTCGCGGTCGCGGCAATTGTTCTCGGCGTCCTGTCCGCAGACGCCGTCGCCGAACGCGGTGATCCGCCGGGACGGTTTTCCTATTACGCGCTCGTGCTGTCATGGTCGCCCACCTTTTGCGCCGACCTCCCGCCCACCCGCAACGACCGGCAATGCCGGGCCGCGCGGCCCTATGCTTTCGTATTGCATGGACTTTGGCCGCAATATGAGCGCGGTTGGCCGGAATATTGCCGGGTCAAGGACCGATGGGTGCCGGACCGCGTGCTCGATTCCATGCTCGATATCATGCCCAACCGGCGCCTTGTCATCCACGAATGGAGAAAGCACGGCGTCTGTTCCGGACTTGCGCCCGATGCCTATTTCGGTATCGCCCGCAAGCTTTATGAGACGATTAAGATTCCGGAGCGCTATGTGCGGCCCGATCGGCCGATCCAGACCATTCCCGAGGAAGTCGAGCGCGAATTCCTCCTGGCAAATCCCGTTCTCAACGAGAGCACGCTTTCCGTCTCCTGCGGCCGGCGCAAACGGCTCCGGGACATTCGAATCTGTTTTGACCGTAGCTTCAAACCGAGAGCCTGCGGCGACGATCACAGGCAGGCCAAGCTTTGCCGGTTGCGGCAGATTGTGCTGCCGCCGGCCAGATCCGCTGCGCCGAATAGGCCCGGCGGACGCCTTAAGGGGAGCGGTAAGGGCGGCCGCGCCCTCTGAATTCGGCCACTGCGAGTCCGCACAAATCGGTACGGGGACGGCGCCCGCGCGAGAAGGCGATGTGGCGGGGGCCGGTGCGCCAATGATGATAGCCGCCGCCAAGGGCCGCCGCGCACCGGGCCTTGTCAACAGGGCGGCGCTTGCCGGCAGATGCATCGCCGGGCGATGACCGACAGACCCTCTTGACCGGCTTTGAGACTAAATTAACTCAATACCCTCATAAATCTGTTTTTGTTGGAATAATGGAATGGCTCAAGGAGAAATCGCGCGCGTTGATTTCAGCCGCTGAGCCGCAGAAGCAAACAGCAAACGGCATCCGCAGAGTCGTGCCTCCGGCAACACTGTGACCAGAACGTCACAAACCGGCAAAGCGAATCAGTATAAGCTACGCTGACAATTTGATAATTCGGAGCGGCGGTTCGGATTGTCTTGTCAGGAAGACTTGGCGTCATGCTGATGCCGAGGCACCTTCGCTAAGCGGGAGCGAAGAAATGACGAATATGACAGCGATGCGCCGGCCCGGCCCGGACCTATTGGAGCTGGGCTCGCCTGCCTTTCCGGAACTCGAAGACGACAATAGCGGCGTGCCGGAACCACCCGGCGGTGCCACGCCGAAACGATCCGCCATGACTATGTCGGAACCGCCCGGCGGTGCCACGCCGAAACGATCTGACGTGACTTTGTTGGAATCGCCAGGTGGTGCCGCGCCGCGGCGGCCTGCCATGACGGTGCCGAAACCACCCGGCGGTGCCGCGCCGGAACCACCCGCCGCCAATGCCGTCGCCTCATCTCCACAGAGGACCATCGGCCGGACGCAGCTCCTGCTCTGCGGTTTGGGCTGTTTTCTTCTCGGCATCGGCTTTTGGCATGCCGTCGGCTTCTGGAGCTTTGTCGGAACCGCCCTCCTGGGCACGAGCGCGGAAAGCGCGCGGCCCGCGGTCATCGCGGAAGAGCCCATCCAGAAGGAACCGCCTGAAGTGCGCGCCTGTACGGCTTTGGTTCTCGACCGCAAGCGCCATATTACCTATTCCCGTCCTTGCGAGATCGGAGCGGCCCATTCCCTCCGCGTCATGCCGCTGCGAACAACCTCCTATCGAACGGCCAGGGACACGCTCAGACGCTGATTTCGCGGCGAAGAGAGCCCGAGGAAGTGGACCCGCGGCCTTAAACGCAAACGGTCCGGCAAGTCGCGATGATCGTCATCTGGCGCGCCTGGAGACATTCCTCACGAGGCCGGAACGTGTGCATGGAACGGCCCGACGGCACCTTATTCGTTGAATGACCGCATTTTCCAGACGCGAACAGAGCCCGGCACGCAGCCATCCAAATCATCATTCATAGTGTTGAAGACGCCCTTGCGGTTGTAGGTGGCCATGAGCATGAGCGCCGGGCGATTGCGGTGGGCGTCCGCCGCCCATTCCGTCTGCCCAGGCCGGCCCCGCGACACAGATCGCCAATACAGCCCCACATAAACCGGAGAAGATTTGTTTTCTCATCATTTTTGTCTATTCATCTTGGATTATTACCATATAAATACTTACATAATTGGCATGGACGGCAATTTTTGCTTCGACATAAATTTGATTGGCAAGCCTGAATTTACGTGACCATCTGGCGATACATGGATGACAGAACCGCAGAATAGCATGATGAGATTAAACGTAAACTGCCAATAACATCCTAACATTGTTTCATTTTTTGGTGTTGTGTATTTGCAAGAAATCGATGGAATTGCCCTTTTGCCGGGCATGGCTGCCGAAAAGTGCAGAACGGATATTTAGTATTTGCTTAGAAAATAATCACACTGCTCAAGTATTAAACTCCGCACAACTGTGGTTGGTGCCCGCCAGCGTCCGGGTCAATTCCGCTGCCGGGGCGCGCGAGGCGACAGCGCATCGGATCAACCACGGCTGTCAGGCCAAACGTGAAGACGACGGCAGCATGGCAACACTCTTTAGCCAAAAGTGAGTGACGTCCTGCCTTTTCTTGTCGTGAGCCGCCTTCTGTTCGTTAAGAAACGTCCTATATAACAACCTATTCCGACCTTTCACCGGCGGTCCTTTCATCCTTATTTGCCGTGGACACGGTCTCGTCACCTGCATTTCGGTGTCCGGAAAGCACAAGGTTCCCAATGGGGAGACCATGGAATTAGCATGGCGTACATAATACTGGCAGCCGGAATCGCGGTTTTGATGCTTTGCGGGGATGTGCTGGTCCGCGGGGCTGTCGCTCTCGCCATCC
>CAYWBS010000120.1:5815-7796 GCA_964456215.1 uncultured Hyphomicrobiaceae bacterium | reverse complement strand
AGTGGCTATCCGGGCCTGAAGAGTCTGCCCATCCTCGGCACGCTGTTTCGCAGCGCCTCTTTCCAAAAGAGAGAGACTGATCTGGTGATTATCGTCACGCCGCGCCTGGCAAAACCGAAGGCGCCGGGTGAAGTCTTGATCACGCCGCTCGACAAGAAGATCGCCGGCAATGACGTCGATTTCTTCTTGAACGGCAAGCAGGAGATCAATGTCGGACGGGAAAAACCGTTTATCGGCCATATCATCGATCTGAAGGATGGGTGGCTCACCAGCGTTGATCTTAAGGGGGCAAAACAATGAATTCGGCTTCAGTGGCGCGTAATCTGCCGATCAAGCTTTCAATTATCGTGGCGGTCGCGGCAACGGCGGTTTCCGTGGCGGGCTGTCAAGAATACAGATATCTCGCCCGCCGGGATTCCGTGACCATGGGGGTAGGCGACGCGCCGGCGACCAATCAAGCCACCCACACGATCAATCCGTGGCCGCGCAATGCAAAAGACACGAAGATCACGTCGGACGGCAAACGCGTACTGGTCGGCGTCAAGCGCTACCAGGAGAATAAAAGCATTGAGCCCAAAGGATTGACTAACGGAACAGATTCTATCGGGGAGGGACCTGGCGGCAATGGCGATCCGGGCATTAAGCGCTAAAGCTGCCCATTCCGCTCGTTCGCCGGCGTCATGAAACGATGTTCACAAATCCCACAAACGGTTCGGACACAAGGGTCGGCGTCACGCTTGTCACACCCGACGGCGAACTGCAGGAACGCGTCAGAAACGAATTCGCCAAACATAGGTCCTTTGATCTCGTGGAGGTGCAAGGCAGTCTGAATGAGTCGGAAGAGCAACTCTACAACGGTGCTCTGCAGTCCGTGATCATTGTTGAATTGGATCCGGAAAATGGCGAACAGCTTGCAACACTTGAGCGATTGAAGGAGTCACGGCTTTCCGACCGGCCGATAATCATCGTTTCGGAGTTCCTTGAAGAGACAACGGTCAGGCGGCTGCTGCGCATGAGGGTGGCCGACTGGCTGCCGAAAATCTCGCCTGCCAGTGATATCGTCAGATCGTGTGAGCGCGCTCTGCAGATTTCAGCGGACGAGATCCGGCTCCCCGATGCCGACGTATATTCGTTCTTCCCGGCTGCCGGAGGGGTTGGAAATTCGACGCTGGCGATCCAATGCGCAATGCTTCTGGTCCGGCGCAAACAGAAACCAGGATCAACCTGCCTGGTGGATCTCAACTTTCAGGCGGGGAACGTCGCCGACTATCTCAATCTGACGCCGGTCTTGGATATCAAGGAAATCAATTCCTCGCCCGAACGTCTCGATAAGCAACTCCTGGAAGTCATGCTGTCGCGCCATGAAAGCGGGCTGGCCGTTCTGGCGGCGCCGAAGGCGGGCACGCGCTACCGCGAAATCAGTGAAGAGGCCGTCGCCGCGGTCCTGGGTCTGACGTCGGAAATGTTCGATTACGTCGTCATCGATCTGCCGCAGATTTGGTTCCCGTGGACGAACAACGTGGTGATGGGGTCGAACCGGTTCTTCATCGTTTCGGAATTTACCGTGCCGGCGCTTCGTCACGCGAGCCTGTTGCTCGACGCCGTCCGTGGGCTCGACGCGCCATCGGCCGAGGTTTCGGTGATAATCAACAAATTCAGGAAGCGGCTGTTCGGCGGCGGACTCTCCAAGAATGATGCCATGCGCTTGCTGCACGACGGTCTCGCCGGATTCATTCCTGACGAAAACAGCCTGGTCCGCGAAGCCATCGACCGCGGCGAACCATTGTCGGAGATTCAAAAGTCGAACAGCATCGAAAAGGAACTTGGACGCATTCTCAAGAATTGAAATGCCTGTGGCGGCAAAGCATTGCCGCCCGGCGCAGCCGTGACGAAAGTTCAACAAGTAAAGTGAAGAGAGCCCCATGTTAAACAGGTTCACGCGCAACAATGCAAGGAACGGTAAGGCTCGCGAGGCGTTCGA
>CAYWBS010000120.1:3078-5805 GCA_964456215.1 uncultured Hyphomicrobiaceae bacterium | reverse complement strand
CCGGATGACGCCTTGGCGCTCGACGATGCCCTGAATGAATTGTCGGGCGGCAATCGACTGCTGAGATCCGATCTCGTCGAGGCGAAGGTCCGTCTGCACCGCAGGCTTATCGACGAATTGAATCTTGCCGCGATCGACATGATGTCGGTAGCGGAACTGCGCCAGCAGGTTTTCAAGCTGGTTTCCGATCACGTCCTCGCCGAACGTATTCTGCTGAATTCCCAGGAACTCGATAATTTCGTCGACGAGGTCCTGGACGAGCTGACCGGATTGGGCCCGATAGAGCCGCTCCTCAAGGACCCGACCGTTACCGACATTCTGATCAACACCCATAGGCATGTTTACGTGGAGCGGAACGGAAAGTTGGAGCTTGTTCCGGTTCGCTTCAAGGACGAATCGCATGTGCTGCGGATCGTCAATAAGATCGTCAGCGCGGTTGGCCGGCGCGTCGATGAATCCCAGCCCATGGTCGACGCGCGCTTGCAGGATGGATCGCGGATCAACGTCGCCATACGTCCGGTGGCCGTCGACGGACCCCTGGTATCGATCCGGAAATTTTCCGAGCAGCCCTTCACTTTGGGAACATTGATCAAAATAGGCAGTCTTCCCGAGGCGATTGCCGATCTGCTTTCCGGCGCCGTCAAGGCGAAAGTCTCGATGCTGGTTTCCGGCGGCACCGGCGCCGGTAAAACGACCCTCCTCAATGCGCTTTCTACTTTCATCGGCAACAGCGAACGCCTGATCACGATCGAGGACGCCGCCGAATTGCAGCTTCAGCAGCCCCATGTCGGCCGTATGGAAACCCGGCCGCCGAACATCGAAGGCAGGGGAGAGATCAGACAGCGCGAGCTTGTTAAGAACGCGCTCAGAATGCGCCCCGACCGGATCATCGTCGGCGAGGTGCGCGGCGAAGAGGCGTTCGACATGCTGCAAGCCATGACCACGGGTCATGAAGGCTCGATGGCGACGATCCACGCCAACAGCCCCAGGGACGCTTTGATCCGGCTGGAACAAATGGTCGGAATGGCCGGTCTGAACCTGTCCGAGCGCAGCATTCGCGCTCATATCTCATCGGCCTTGAGAATTGTCATTCAGTTGGAACGCCTGTCGGACGGCAAACGCCGCCTGACGAGTGTCTGCGAGGTGACGGGCACGGAAGGAGACGTCATCCAGATGCAGGAGATATTCAAGTTCGAACGAACCGGAACGACAGTCGACGGTACCATTATCGGTGAATTCCGGGCGACAGGAATTCGGCCGACATTCTTGGAAGACTTGCAACTTCGCGGTGTTCGCAGCCCAGTCAACGCCTTTAGTCCGGGACGGCCGTTATAGCCATGTACTTTTTCGACGACTTTTCGGAATACGTCATCTATTTCCTCATCTTCGCGGCTATCCTGCTGCCGGCGGAAGCGTTCCTGCTCCATCTGCTGTGGAGAATTAGATACAGGAAACGCGTTGCCAGGCGCATTTTTACCGACGGCGTGGCGAATGAGGACGAAGATCCCGCCGAATTCCTGAGGCGCGTTAGTCCTTTCACTGTTTATGCCGGTCCGGGCGCGCCGCTCCGTAAACTCAGCAACCTGCTCCTGCAATCGGGTATCGCGTGGCGCCTGCGGCGCATGCTGGCGCTGATGGCGATCGTCAGCGTTGGCGTCGCAATCATGGTCCACGTCCTTGCGGTCCCCTGGGTCTTGTCGGTTCTGTTCGCCGGCTTCGCGGGAATAGGGACCCCGGTCATGGTTCTTGTTGTCCTGCGGGAGCGGCGAACGCGGTTGATCGGCGCGCAATTGCCGGACGCGATAGATGTACTCGTGCGCAACATCAAGGCCGGTCATCCCATTTCCGTGGCCATCGCCACCGTCGGCCGCGAAATGCCTGACCCGATCGGAAGGGAATTCCGCGTCGCCGCCGACGAGCAGACTTACGGCCTCGATCTTGAAACCGCCATGGCCAACATGAGGCAAAGAATCGGCCATGGCGATCTGGCCCTGGTTGTGATTGCGGTCACGATCCAATCGAAATCCGGAGGAAACCTGACCGAGGTGCTGAGCAACTTGTCCCGTGTCATTCGCGACCGGTATAAGCTTCGCCACAAGGTCCGGGCGCTTTCGGCGGAGGGACGGGCGTCGGGCATCGCTCTTTCGATATTGCCCGTGGCGCTCTTCGCAATTCTGTGGGTGCTTTCCCCCAATTTCTACGGAGACGTATGGGAAGTCGCCTATGTGAAGCCGATTTTGGGAACCTCGTTGATCTGGATGACCATTGGGATTCTGGTGATTTACAAGATGGTGAACTTTAGAATCTGATGCAGAACGTGCCAGAACAAATCTATGCTTCCGCGGGGCAATCCAACGACACGCCCCTGATCGTTGCCGCGATGTTCGTCTTCGTTTCTGTTTTCGTCATCTTGGCGATCTCCGGCCAGTATTTTGTTCGGCGCGCGGAGATCCGCAGGCGCGCTCTGGCGCCGCCCCGGGGAAGATTACAGCCTTCCGCCGTTTTTGAGTTTGTCACCGCGGGAGGCGAAGACCGCCCGCGGAGCCCGGGCATGGCCGGACCGCCCGACGCATCGGAGATCGTCGCCCTGGCGGAAAGCGGCTTTGCGGCCAGCCGGTCGACCGTTGGCAGGGAACTCGTCCGGGCCGGCTTTTTCAAGGGAAATGCCGTCTATTGGTTTTACGCATGCAGGTTGGCATTGGCGATCGTGCTGCCAGCAGGCCTATA
>CAYWBS010000120.1:0-3068 GCA_964456215.1 uncultured Hyphomicrobiaceae bacterium | reverse complement strand
ATACCTGTTCGTCGAACTGGCGAAGCTGAGCGCGTTGTCGACTGTTTTGGCGGCTCAGGCGGCGGTGCTGGTCTTCCTGGGGCTGATGCTTCCAAATTTTTATGTTGCCCGGCGCCAGCAGAGAATTCGTCAGGAATGCATTGCCGGCTTTCCGGATTTCATGGACCTGATGGTGGTGTGCGCCGAAGCCGGACTTAGTCCGCGCGCGTCGCTTGATCAGGTCGCCCGGGAACTGATTGGCAGCTTTCCCTATCTTGGGGCGAATCTCTATCTGACAAGTTTGGAACTCAGGGCGGGACGCCCCCTTCATGAAGCGATTGATAATCTGGAGCGGCGCGTGCGCATCGACGAGATCAAGAGCCTGGGCTCGTTGTTGCGGCAGGCGGAAGAACTCGGTTCGAGTCTGACGCAGGCGCTGCGGGTCTTCAGCGAGGAGATGCGGGACAAGAGACTGACGCGCGCGGAGGAACGGGCGCACGCTTTGCCGGTAAAGCTCGTCTTTCCGCTCGCTATCTACGTCTTTCCAGTCATGCTGGTGGTGATCATGCTGCCGCTGGCGATCAGAATTAAGACTGCACTTTTTTGAGTTTGCGTATCGTAAGGAGCTAAGCGTCAGATGTACTGGATAATAAGAATCATGGCGGTCATGGCGCTCGTGCCGTTGCTGGCTGCCTGCAAGACGCCGGAACGATTCCTTAGAGAGATCGATGTGGCAAAGAACAAGGAGCTCAGAATTGCCGAAAACGAGAGCGCTCTTCAGCAGGCCAAGGCCAATTTCAAGGCCGGTCAGTACGGGCTCGCGGAGAAACGGTATCGCAAGGCGGTGGAGAAAGACCCAAAGAACGCCGAAGCCTGGCTCGGATTGGCGGCAACCTACGACCGCATCAAGCGTTTCGACAATGCCAACCAGGCCTATGACGTCGTCGTCAATCTCGTCGGTTTCACGCCGACCGTCCTGAATAATCTCGGCTATCACTATTATCTCAGGGGCGATCTGAGGAAAGCCCGCAAGACCTGGTCGGCGGCGCACGCAAAAGATCCGGACAATCAATTCATAAATAACAATCTGGCATTGCTTGATAAGACGCCTTCGGCGTGCTCGGATACGAATGTAAGAGCGGCCGGTCACTGCTGAAGGGCTCTAGTTCCGCTGAAATTACCATGATCGGTTCGGCCCGCGCCCAGGGGCCGAACCGATATTGTTTTTTCAGGGACGATACCGCTTAGAACATGCCTGGCGCCGCCAACAATGCGGCGATACCGATGGGGATGCCGTAAGGAACGACGCCGTCTTCCGCGAAAGAAACGATATTCCGCACAATGGGGATATTGCCGCCAAGGGCGGGCCGGTATTCGAGGACCTTGCGAAGAGCCATGAGGCCGAGAGCGAAAGCGCCGCCAATGAGACACATCAAGAACAGCGTCATGGGCCCATGCTCCAAACCCGTCCACAGAGTGACGGCTGTCAAGAATTTCACGTCACCGCCGCCGAGCCAGTTCATTGCGAAGAAGGTCAGGCCGAGTATGAAGATGGCGCCGGCAATGGCAAGGTGCTGAACGATATGAAGGCTTGACCAGTTTGCCGCGGCATAAAGGGCGAACGCGGCCACCATCGCCAGGGAGATCCAATTCGGAATTGTCAGTTTGCGGAAATCGCTGACAATCGCGAAACAAATACAAAATATGAATGTCAGCTGAGCCAGTGCCGTCGCCAGCCAAATCATCGCCTGAGATCCACCATCCGCCCGTTGCGCCGATTGCCGTGGGCCCTCCAATAGCGAATTATTCGGCGAGCCTCAACTTCTTAAGGCTGAGAGCGATTTCCCGGAACACATCGCCCAGATTTTCATTGGACGCGAAGTAGCATTTGGAAGTGGGACACTTTACCGGGTCGCTTTGATCACTCGCACAGGATTGAAAAAGCGATTCGATTCCTGATCCTGAAGAGACTTGGAAAGTAATGGTGTAGAGAATGATGCCGGCATTCTTTATGTTGGTGCAGAGCGTCGAAATCTTCGCGTTCAGAACATCGACGGCCTGGCTGCCGTCGGAGGCGCCCAGATGGCCGCCGGCCTGACTGGGGTAACCGTAGGCGGTGTGACCGCCTTCGTTGAAGTTGTTTGCGCCGGCAGCCAGGCTGTTCGCACCATCCGTGAGGACGATGATCGCTTTTTTCGTTTGTGCATCGTCGTAAGGGGCGCCCTCGGTAAATGGTAGGCCCGGCGAGATTGCCCGCCACGCCCAGGCGAGACCCTGCGGGATAACGGTGTAGCCTTCCGCCGCCATTCCGGCGATCGCTGTCGAGATCGTGCTTTTGACGTTTGTCAGCGGCTGGATCGGCTGCGGAACGCAATTGTAATTAGGCCCGCCTCCGGAGGCCGTGGCGCCACTATATTTATTAATATCGGATTGGGCGTCCTGCATTGACGATACGATGCCGCCATCGCCGAGATAATTGTTTTCAAGCGCATCCCCGTTGCCTCCAGGCAGCACTGCACTGTCCGGCTCGTCAGGCGCAAAATACGGCGTCCAGAGCGTATCCGGGCTGGATGCGTCCGGCGGATCGTCGCTGACGTCGTAATTCTCCGTCCGTGCCCGCACGCAGCCACCCCAGCTGGCGTTGCTGATCTGGTTGTACAAATCGAATATGTTCAGGCCGCTGTCAGCCCAGTTGAAAATTTCATCATGAATAGCTGATAGTCTCGTCTCGTCGAGCCAGCCGCTGCCGATCTTATCGGTTCCGATATTGACGGCGCCTGAAAAAGGAACGAGCCCTATTTTGAAGGCGTCCGACGTGTCGTCGGTGCCAAAAAACTCGGTCAACAGAACATTCGCCGCGAATTTCAAATTATCCAATTTCGTGCATGGCGGGCTGTTGCAATTATTGTTGCCGGATGAACCCATTGAACCGGTGTTATCCAGCGCCATGACCACCTCGAGTTGAATCTGCCCGCGGGTCGCCTTCGACGACGTGAAGACATTGAGCGTCTTAACATCCGCGGCTGCGGCTCCGACAATCTGCAGGACGGAAAGAAAAACCGTGTCGATTTGCGCCATTGCGTCGATGG
>CAYWBS010000119.1:0-7825 GCA_964456215.1 uncultured Hyphomicrobiaceae bacterium | reverse complement strand
TTGCAAGCAAAAAACAGAAGGTAAGCCCGGCAAGCACCGTCACGCCGCTTTCGTGCGGAACCCACTCGGCAAAGGGTAAGCTCAATCGTTTCTTGGCGCTCATGAATGGGACGAGCCAGGCAAGAAACCCGAGGGCGCCAACGACGCGAACGAACAGCAAAGGATCGGCTCCGGCTTCGCCGCCGATATTCTCTACGATGACGAACATCGGCACCACCGCCAGGTCCTGAGCAATGAGAATACCGACGGCAAGGCGGCCGATAGTTGTTCGAAGTTCACCGACGTCTTCCAGCATATTGACGCCGACCGCGGTGCTCGATAAGGCGATGGCAAATCCTATTATGACCGATCCCTTGATGCCCCAACCGAACAGCCAGCCAATGACGAAGGCAACGGTCAGTCCGGAAGCGATCTGGACGGCGACGACACCCAATGTCAGCTTGTACAATCGCCGGAAGGAACGGAGGCTGAGCTCCATCCCGATCACGAACATCAGCAGCATTGCGCCAAGCTCGGCAAAAAATCTGACTGCCTCCTTGTTGGACACGAGCTCTAGAAATGATGGGCCGAGGACGACGCCGGCGACGATATAGCCGACCAATGGCGGTTGCCGGAGCCGGAGGAGTATGAGACCGCACACCAGCGCCGAAAGAAAGACAGTTGTCAGTTCGACAAGCTCGAAATGATTTTCCATTCTCTTGCCTTCCCGTCACGACACGGCGAAGCTCCTGGCTTGCCGGCGCACTTTGCTTCTCAAGCGCTGCAAAAACAAAACCGCCTGGCTTGCCATCAATCTCAGGCTGAGCGAGCGGACCACTACACCGGCTCTCCATGGGAGCCGGAACGGGACATCACCCCCCGAGCGCGCCGCCCCCCTCCGCACACCTCTATATCAGCAGACAAGACGCGGCTTAAGCGCGTTGATTGGCGGCAAATGAAAATTCGTCATCCGCACCCCGATGCGCCGCCAGCGCGAAGCCGCTCCAAACGAAAATATGATGCTTTCCGCGCACCGCAATGGCCATGCCTGTTTCATAAGATTCAAGGATCATATAAGCTGCTGGCCATATATATCCAAATCCGCAACTGAGGACGTTGGGGAATGTCGACCGTTGAGCCCGATGTCATCGTCCTGCGGGCGGCTGGCGCTCTTGGGGCGTCTGCAAGCTGAACGCTCCGGCGACCCGCGGGCAAATATGACGGAGGCAATATGATACCTGGGTAATTCGAGTACCGCCGTCCTGCCAGTCTGGACGAGGCGGTCGGGCTGCTTGGACGGTTTGGCGAGGACGCCCGCGTCGTCGCAGGCGGCCACAGCCTGATCCCGATGATGAAGCTGCGCATGGCCCTGCCGGATCATCTTGTTGATTTGCAGGATATCAAGGAGCTGACGGTCATTCGCGAAGAAGGCGGCCAGCTGGCGATTGGCGCCACGACGACCCAAACCGAATTGATCGTTTCGGATCTTCTCGCCGGGAAATGCCCAATCCTCAGAGAGGCCGCCCTGCAGATCGCCAATCGTCAGGTTCGCAATGTCGGCAATGTCGCCAATGGCGATCCGGGCAATGATATGCCGGCGGTGATGCAGGCGCTCAACGCCAGCTACGCCGTCACCGGCCCGAACGGATCGCGCCAGATCGCGGCGCGCGAATTCTATAGGGGCGCCTTCGTAACCGCGCTTGGCGACGCAGAAATACTGACCGCAATCAGGATTCCCGTACCTGCGTCAGGCCACGGCTATGCGCATGCCAAACAGAAGCGGAAAATCGGCCATTATGCGACCGCCGCAGCCGCGGTGATCCTGGAAATGTCCGGCGCCACGTGCAGCTCGGCAGCCATCGCGCTGACCAACGTGGCGGATCGGCCGCTCTATGCGAATGCAGCTTCGCAGGCGGTTGCCGGCACCAGGCTCGGAGCCGCCGACATTGCCAACGCCGTGCAATTGGCCGAGGACATCACGGAGCCGGCAAGTGACGGCGGCGGGCCAGCGGATTTCCGCACCCACGTTGCAGGCGTGATGGTCAAGAGAGCCCTTGAGACCGCTCGCGGCCGCGCCGCCAGTTGAACCATAAAAAACAAGAACGGACGCCAGGAGGGAAACGCCATGGGAAAGGCCCAGGTGAAAATGACGGTGAACGGACAGGCGGTCGAAGGCCTTGTCGAACCGCGCACCTTGCTTATTCACTTTCTCCGGGAGGAATTGCGCCTTACCGGGCCTCATATCGGTTGCGATACGAGCCATTGCGGCGCCTGCACCATCGATTTGAACGGCAAGTCCGTAAAATCCTGCACGGTCTTCGCCGTTCAGGCCGCACTCGCCACGGAGTGCGGCTATATCGCCATGGTCGGCAGCCGGAAAAAGGCGCAGGCGCTCAAGGACGGATTAAGAGAGCCGGGTGTCGCCGACGAGACCGTCGCCCGGCTCAAGGCGCCCGCCGGTCTCGATATCGGCGCCATCGAGCCTGAAGAAATCGCCGTGTCGATCATGGGAGAAATCGTGCAGGTCCGCCGCCAGGCGATCCGCCAGCCTGCCGACGCCTCAGGGACAGTCGTCGCCGGCAGGATCAACGTCACATCCTGACCGACGTAACCGGAACGATCTACATCTCAAAAACCTGTTTTCGCGGCATGAGATCAAAAGCGATGCTGATTCTCGTGCCGTCGCCTTCGAAAGCGACCGTGTGGTGATAGACATAGGATGGAAAGAGGACCATGAGGCCCGGCTCCGGCTTGACGGCGATGGTCTCGGGCGTGGCCCGATTGTGGTAATGGGCCGGCGGCCGGCCGAATTCGATCCAGCCCGCATGGCTGTCATCTGTTTTCCTTACGACCTCGGGGACCTTCGGGTAATAGACACCGCTGAGCCAGGCCGCGGGGTGAATATGCGGAATCTGGTGCCCCGCCGCCTGCATCACCACGCCCCATATTGAAAGATCCAACTGATCCGGTGGATTGGCGAGGAACGGATGATCCTTGTCGCCCGGCAACGCGCGGCGATAGTTGTCGGCCGCCTCGCGAATGATCTGCTCCAAGTCCGCGATCGGCCCCTTGGGTTCGCTCAACAGTTCGCCGGAATGACGCCCCTTGCGCGTCGCGTGACTGAGCGGCGAAAAAGTAAGCGTCGGATGACTTAGGACATGCCGCGCGAGCGCCTCATTGAAGACTTCGAGACTGCCATGGGCAGAAGGCGGTTCGATCCTGATCTGAAGCACGAGACGGTCGAAATCGACGAGCTGCCGGGCCTCAAGCGCAAGCCCCAGCTCCCAGAGGACCACGGCCTTCATGGCGAGGAGTTCGGTATTGCCGGGATGGCGGTTCAGGAATTCATCACAGATGGCCAGGGCCGCCTCCGGATCGTGTTGCTGCAATTTCAAATCCGCATAGTTTGAATAGGCCTTTTCGAAATCCGGGTCGATTTCGATCGTCCTGGCGAAGGCCGCCGCGGCTTTCTCCAATCGGCCCAATTGCTGCTCGGCATAAGCAATGTTCAAGGCCGCGGCAGCGTGGCCCGGTTCGTTCGCCAGCACGCGTTGATAAGCTTGTTTGGCGTCTTCAAACGCGCCAAGTTCCTGGAGCGCGATGCCGAGATTGTAATGTGCCTCGGTCAGCTCGGGAGAGAGTTCAAGCGCCATCCGGCACTGATCCGCCGCCTGATCGAACTTGCCGAGCTCATGGAGCACGGCCGCCAAATTGGTTCGCGCCTCGGGCAGATTCGGATTGAGCTCAAGCGCCGCTTCGTAGGAGGCACTCGCTTCTTCAAGGCGCTTCAGCGCGCGGAACACATTTCCAAGACCTTGATGGGCGCCAAAATGCTCGGGCGAAATCCGCAAGGTCCGCTTGTAGCTTCTAAGCGCCTCCTCATTCCCGCCGGTCACTTCCATCAGCACGCCAAGATTGAAAATCGCGTCCGCATAGCGCGGATCGGCTCGGATGGCGGCCCGATAGGCTTCGCCGGCCGCCTCAACCTCGCCGAGAGCCGATAAGACATTGCCCAAATTGTTCTGCGCTTCGGCGTGATCGGGCTTGATGGCCACGGCCGTTTGCAGCAGATCCGCGGCTTCGCGCATGGATCCGGTCTGAAATGACGCTACTCCCGCGAGGTTGAGAGCATCGGCGTTCGAAGGATCACCGGCGAGGATCTGCCGGCAAAGCAGCAGCGCCTTTTGCGGGTCGCCACCGCGGAGGGCTTCCCCCGCGCTTGCCAGCTTGCTCATGGACGAGTTGTCACCCTCGGGCTCCGACGACCACGCCGACATCAAGGCAGTGTCCATCGTATCCCGCGGGCTGACGTCCAGCGTCTGCTTACGCTTGACCTGCGCGGCCGGTTTCTGCCGCCGTTTCGGCTTCGGCGGACGGACTTTGCGTTTCTTTGCTTTCTTCATGGGCCCTATTTTACCCGATAATTGCCGAACTTCTGAGCGTATTGGTTATGATCGCCAAAATTCGCCGTCGGAAATTCCGAGCGATCTCTTATGGGCATTATGCCAAAGGTCCGCCGCCGGTCCCCATGGGTCTTCATTATGACATCGACTGATCATGTTCAGGCCGAACCGCAAACCATCGTAAAAGAGCTGGCAACCCGGCTTGCCTATGTGCGGGCCTCCGGGTCCGGCCCCGGCGCCGTGTTTCTTGCCGGCTTCCGTTCGAACATGGAAGGCATCAAAGCGCGCGCCCTCGACGCCCATTGCCGGGCGCGTGGGCAGCCCTTCCTGCGGTTTGATTATTTCGGTCACGGACAATCGGACGGCAATGGCGAAGACGGGACGATCGGCCAATGGACCTCCGACGCGCTCTTCATGATCGACAATTTGACGGAAGGCCCGCAGATCCTGGTCGGCTCCAGCCTTGGCGGTTGGATCGCCTGTCTCGCCGCTCTGGCACGGCCTGAACGGATCGCCGCCATTCTATGCATTTCCGCGGCGGTGGATTTCACGGAGTATGTTCACAACAGTCTGTTCGACGACGAAGCACGCCGAGAGCTCGAACGGGAAGGCCGTGTGTTCGTTCCCGATCGTTATGGCGGCCCGCCTTACGCGATCACGAAAGAGCTTATCTCGGAAGCACGTCAACACCTGCTGCTCAATCGTCCAAGGATCGACATAGGCGTTCCGGTCCAGCTCATTCACGGCCAGCAAGACCGGGATATTCCCTGGAAGACGAGTTTGCGGCTTGCCGAAAAGCTTGCGAGTTCCGCCGTCGAAATCTGCTTGATAAAGGATGGCGAGCACCGGCTCTCCCGGCCTCGGGATATCGAGCGTCTGTTGGCGACCTTCGGCCATCTCGCCGCAAACCTGCAATAGGAATTTAGCCGCTCGTCCAAAGAGCTATGCGTAAAGGCGGGCGTGCAGAGCCTCCTGCTCGCGGTAGGTCTCGCGATATTGCGTTACCGCGTTCTCGTGCGCGGCAATCGCATTCCCGTCCAATTCGGCTTTCGGCGGCGCGACGATCTCAAAATGGCCCCCGCGGTCCTCACCGCGCACCAGCATTGCCGCCATGCGGAACGCTCCGATTGGCCGAACATGCGCCGATATATAGTTGAGGCCGAGTCCAATGCGCCGGTGACCGGCGGCGTTCGGACTGGAACGGTGCGGGCAGAGGCCATGGTGCATTGAGAACTGCCCGGCCTTCAGTTCCATAGCCACGGGTTTACTCTCGTCAAGAGGCTCCGTGATAACCTGACCGGCGCGGTTGACGCTGTTCTCGACAACATGCGCAGCATGGCGCATCTGCCTGGGCGCGCCGTCAAAAGACAAGACGTCCATGCAACCGGCAGCCCGGTTGGCCTCGGTAAGAGCGACCCAGACCGTTATTTCCTCGGCAGGCTCCAGACCGTAATAGGTCGAATTCTGATGCCAGGCGGCTATCGTCGGCGAATGCGGTTCCTTGATGAAGAATGTGCTGGTGTAGATCAGGATGTCGGGCCCCAGCAAGTCCTCGACTGGATCAAGGATGCACACGTCCAGCGCCAGACGCGTTACCCAGGGCAGAATAATGTGCGGCATCGTCCGCCATTTCAGGTCCTTCGAAGCGTTGACCGGTTCTCCGAGCCAGCGCTCGAACCGGGCGAGACCAGTCAGGCATTCCTGCCTTTCGTCTTCGTCAAGCAGCGGCAACGGAAACAAAAATCCGTCGCGCCGCCACTTGGCGACCAGCTCCTCTGAGAGTGATTTCATTCCCATCCCATGCATCGAATGCGGCAGTAATCCGGGCAATGATAATCGACTGGCTCTCAAATGCTATCGCAAAACAGCCTTGGCGACAGGCGATCCGGCAACGGGTGCATTTAAGAATTGGAGTTGGAGTTTCCCGGTTTCGCGGACGCTTTTCGGTTTATGGAGGAAAGCATTTTACATGCCAGGAGCGAGGAACCCGTACCCTGCGGAATTCAGGGATCAAATCATTGCTCTGGCCCGGGCTGAGGGGAGTGGAAAGGCTTATATGGCGCTGGCTTGGTGGCGAAGATGCGCTCGATACAACGTCAATGACCGCTTCGTCAGAGCTGCCAACCCGATCTTCCGGCCCCTTCCGTCAATTCATTGGGTGCGATGACGGCTCACGCTCCTCATTCACGCGAACCAACACGGCATCGGGATTATCGAATATCATTTCGAATTGAAGACTCAATTTGCAGTCTGCGAAATACAGCCGCGAACCCTTTGCAACATTGATATCCGCAATTTTTACCGCTTGTTTCCCGATCTCGAGTCTGTAAACAGGCCTTTTCTTCTCAAGCCGGAATGTTGCAAACAATGCATTTTCCCTGGCCTCGGTTTTCATGAACGAGAGTTTGCAGTCTCCAGATGACGCTTCAATAAATTTTTCTCTGAACGCATAATCAGGCAAATTCTTGCATCCGGCACGCTCGCCAAAGCACACTGGCCCCGCCTTTGATTGTGCTGCGAACCCGATCGAGCCGATAATTATTCCGAGCGCCGGGAAAATGAACTTACGCATTTGTTCCTCCCTTGAAAGACCAATAGCATTCCGCAAGTCCGTGGAGACATCCAACAGGCCCACTTAAATAGGAGCACTCTTTCCCTGCAAAGCGGGCGTCTGTGTTTCCGATCATAATTACTCCACGTCAGAGCGATCCGTCACGCGGCATCGAACTCCTTGAATGGCCATGGCCAACCGGATTTGTTCAACTGGTGCTAAGGCCTCGGACACAGGAAAATCGCGAGAGGGTCGTAGCCCATGCTGATATCTTCAATCCAAGCTGCGGGACCACCCGTTGGGGTGCAAAAAATCCACGTCCCGGCACGTTCATGGTATTGGCCCGAAAATGAACGGAATCTGAACGGGCTCGCCCACCCCGCTGAATCGGGCACGTTGTCGCCGCCTGACCAGCCTCGTCACCAAGATTCAAACATGGCTCGCGCCGCCCCGAAACGCCATACTTTTCCGACATTGGGCTTCGGACACCCATGAAGTCGAATATTCCCCGCGCGAATAGTGTCTTGAAGGTTCGAGACCGTCCTTTCCAATCCGGATCTCTAAACTGCATTGGGATGGTTGCCACCAGCGCTTGAGAGCCTGATCCCAATGGACCACAGACCCTCAATGTACTAAAAATAACGATGGGCAAATGGGGGTTGCCCTGGAGAAAATCAATGCATCCTTATCTCGTTGCAGGATTTATCGTGCTGTTCGGTCTCAACACCCAAACAACTTCTGCCGCAATTTTTGAATCCACGCCTGACAAAATCCTTTGTTCGTTTAAAGAGAGGCCCGGTCGACCTGGCGGGAAAGTCGTTTTATACATCGACACTAAATTTGAGGACGGCACTGTCTGGTATCGATCTATGGGTGAAATATCCAGAGTTGT
>CAYWBS010000118.1:0-7892 GCA_964456215.1 uncultured Hyphomicrobiaceae bacterium | reverse complement strand
GAATTGAAGATAAGCGTAAGCGGATTGAATTGCGATGTACAATGGCAACAAAGATCGAAATCCCGTTTGCATGCCGGAGGCGACGAGTTGCGTCCTTAGGTCATCTCCCTTGCGGTCGCGTGAGGCTTGCCCGAATATTGAGCCGTAGGACAATTGAATTCGCAATATCGCCAAAAAAGGACTTCCTGGAATTCACATGATGATGAAGAGTTCAGAAAAGCTTCGGCACCTCCTCGCCGAGAACCGCTGCCATCCGATGCCGTGTTGCTGGGATGCGCTCACGGCGAAAATGATTGGTCAGGCAGGTTTTCGTTTCACCTTCATGTCCGGCTTCGCCGTCGCGGCTTCACGCATCGGCGAGCCGGATCTCGGGCTCATATCGTATGGGGAAATGCTCGATCAGGGACGTAATGTTTGCGCGGCTGTCGACATTCCGGTCATTGGCGATGGCGATACCGGTTACGGCAACGCCCTCAATGTCGAGCGCACGGTAAGGGGCTACCATCAGGCGGGATTCGCGTCGATCATGATCGAGGACCAGCTTGCTCCGAAGCGATGCGGTCATACAAAAGGCAAGATGGTCGTCGACCGGGAGGAGGCTCTGGACCGCGTGCGCGCGGCGGTTCATGCGCGGGATAATCTTGATGGCGATATCCTGATCCTGGCGCGAACCGATGCACGAGCAATCCACGGATTGAACGAGGCGGTCTGGCGGGCGCAGAAATTCGCGGAAATCGGCGCCGACATTCTTTTTGTGGAAGCGCCCGAGAACAAGGACGAAATGGCGATCATTACCTGCGAGGCGCCAGGCGTTCATATGGCAAATCTCGTTGAAGGCGGGACGACGCCCATGCAGCCCATGGACCGCTTGCACGAACTTGGCTACCGATTTGCGGCTTTTCCGCTGACTCTATTGTCGGCGGCGATGCGGGCCGTGGGCGACAGCCTGGCGGTCATGGCGCGTGGCGGCCATCCGGGCGACAAGCTGCTCGACTTTTCGGATCTTCGCCGGATTGTCGGTTTTGACGACTATTACGAGGACGAGCAGCGTTACGCGTCAGTGGCGCGCTGACGTCTTACGGGTTCAAAACGTCACCGAGGTCAAGCAATCGGGCGTGTAAAAGAAAACCCCCGGCGGGGCACCGGGGGTTTGTCTGCGCGTCAATTGGGGGAGGGCAGGGACGACGACGCGCAATGATTAGAAGTATCTGCGCATGCAGCGACGGTATTTTCTCAGAAACCGAACTCTTCCCGTGCGGTGATATTTCCGCTTCCAATGTTTGCAGGGATTGGAGTCGACATATCCAACGCCCCAATAGCCGAGCGGTGCGCCGATATCGAAGATGACATGTGGCCTGTGGTGGCCGTGGTGCCCATGATGCCCGTGCCCATGGTGCCCCGCTTCGGCGCTGCCCTGAATGGTCAGCGTGGCGATTGCGGCGGCGGCCAGGGCCATCGAGGTTTTCTTAAGAGCCGATTTGGTCGTTGCGGTGATCATTTTACTTCTCCTTTGGTCGGTCTAAGTGCGGCGCCAATTGCCGCGCATATCCGTTGGTCGCGTCAGCCGCGGAGAAGGTTCAATGAAGCGCAGAATTTTTTTTAACTCGCCGGCTGGCCGCGCTGCAGCACACGCAACGGCTTCCTATGAAGGCCTGCCTGCTTTCCGCCTAACCGACTGATATAATTTTAAAAAATTTTCCTGTTCGGGGCGCTGACGGTGGTCCGCCCGGCGTTTAACGACGCGTTAACCCCGAAGCGATTGCCGGACAAACTTTGGTCCGAGCCGGCGATTTTTATATTTACGTTGTTCGACTGAGCCGATTAGGTTAGCCCGCCTTGCGGCGCTAAAGCGCAAGCAACAAGGATTTATCGGGCTTAAAGAGGACCTCCATGAAATTCAAATGGCTTGGCCGGACCGGTTTGCAAGTGGCGGAGCTCTGCTTTGGCACGATGTCGTTCGGCGGCGATGCTGACGCCGAGGAGTCAGCGCGGATGTATAGCCGCTGCCGCGAACTTGGAATTAACTTTTTTGATTGCGCCGACGCCTACAGCAAGGGACGCGCCGAGGAAATTCTTGGAACGCTCATGGCCGGCGAGCGCGATCAACTCATCATTACCTCGAAATGTTTCAATCCCACGGCTGACGATGTCAATGCCCGTGGCGGCAACCGCCGTCATATCGTTCGGGCTGTCGAGGCCAGCCTGAAGCGTCTTTCGACAGATCGGCTCGACGTACTGTTCATGCACCGCTGGGACACTCATACACCATTGGAAGAGACGTTGCGCGGACTTGAGGACCTGGTTCGCGCCGGCAAGGTTCTTTATGTCGGCGCCAGCAACTGGGCGGCTTGGCAGATTGCCAAGGGTCTGGGAATTTCGGCAAATCACGGTTGGTCGCGCCTCGACGTTATCCAGCCGATGTATAATCTCGTCAAGCGTCAGGCCGAGGTCGAGATATTTCCCTTGGCCGCGGCGGAGCAACTTGGCGTCATTATCTATAGTCCCGTTGGCGGCGGGCTGTTGAGCGGCAAATACGGCCCCGCAAAGCGGCCGGATTCCGGAAGGATCATCAGCAACCAGGAATACTCAAGAAGATATGGTGAAGACTGGGCACTTGAGACGGCGGGCAAGTTCACGGAATTCGCGAACGCCAGGGGCATTCATCCTGTCAGCCTTGCCGTGGCCTGGGCCGCCGCGCATCCGGCGGTTACCTCGCCGATCGTCGGGGCGCGCAGTCTGGAACAGCTGGCGCCATCGCTCGATGCTATCAATATCGACATGACCCGAGAGTTGCACGACGAAATCTCCGCCATGTCCAGAACGCCGCCTCCGGCGACCGACCGGCTCGAGGAGCAGCTTTAGTTCATGACCTGGAGTCTTCGAGCCGGGGCAGATTTTGCTCATAGGAACAATTCTCCCCGAGTCCGGCTCATGGAGATTCGGTTCGCTCACGCCGTATTGGCCATCGAACATGCGCGCGCATTTCGCCCATCGTTCCACTGCCATGACTGATGAATAATTTGTCCGGATCGGCACCAGGGGCCGTCATTGCGCAACACTCAATAAGGGGTTTGCACTAAGCTCGTCGAATGCGCCGCTTCCGAACCATCGCAACATTCCTTTCCGGACGATCCGCCTGGTGGCAGGCCGCGCCGGGAAATATCCGTGGAGGCCTGTGGCTGATCCTGGCTTCGGGCTTCCTTACGATCATGGCCGCGTTGATCAAGCAGGTCGGGGCGAACTTGCATGTCACGGAGATCCTTTTTTTCCGGCAGCTTTTTATGATTTTGTTGGCACTGCCGGTTATCATTCGCGATTTTCCGGGAGCGCTTCGCTCGGCACGGCTGGATTTGCAAGCTTTGCGGCTGGCATTCGCTCTCGGTGCCATGCTCATGGGCTTTACGGCGGTTATTCATCTGCCGCTCGCCGATGCAACGACAATCGCGTTCTCGCGAACATTTTTCATAACGATTTTCGCAATTGTTCTTCTGCATGAAATCGTCGGTATCCGCCGTTGGGCGGCAATGCTGATCGGCTTCATCGGCGTTGTCATAGTCGCGCAGCCGGAAGGAGCCGGCAGTTTTAATACCTACGGGCTGCTCGCCATTGCCGGCGCCGCGTGCGCGGGCGTCGTCATGGTTGTGGTCCGCATCTTGTCTCGGACCGACCGGCCGGTAACGATCCTCGCCTATCAGGCCATCGGTATTGGAGTTCTCATGACCCCCGCGGCCATCTGGTTCTGGAAGACACCGAACCTGACGGAAATGGCCATGCTTGTCGCACTGGGTGTGGTCGCCTTGCTTGGCCAAATGTGCAATATCCTCGGCTTCCGGGCCGGCGAGGCCAGCGCCATCGCGCCATTTGACTATATGCGGCTGCTTTTTGCCGTGCTGATCGGATATCTGGTCTTCGGCGATTGGCCGGCGCTGCATGTCTTCGCCGGGGCGGCGATCATCGCCGCCGCCGGGGCATACACGCTGCGCCGGGAGCAGCGCCTTGCCGCAAAAGGAGCTGGCGATAGGTAGACGGTATGCCGACATCCGCCGCGGCAGTTACCGATCGTCAGCGCATTTTCGGGCGCGCGGACCATGAGCGCACGGTTTCGCCCGCCCTATTGCCTCCGCTTACTTCGGCAGACAGCGCAGTGCGACTTCGCCGACCAAAGAATCGGACATATGTCCGAGTTGTTCGCCGAGAAGCGCACGGCGCATTTCCAAATAAGTGCGGTTTGGCCCGGTAACATTCTGGCATTTGGGCACATTCTTCTCGGTTTTCATCCAGTTTCGTACCGCCGCCACAAGCTCGTCGTTGCCCGCGACCGCGATCAGCATCCGGCCATAATTGATTTTGGCAATATATTTCCGCTCTTCGTCATTCTTGACAGACGAGGCAAAGCTTTCCGACGTGCCTTGCAGGAACGAGCGGACCGCCTCAAGGCGCGTGCGAAATAAATCGCGTTCGATTTCCCGGTCGCGCTGCAGGATATTGTCCACAAAGGCGCCACCGAATGCGCCAACTACCATTCCGATGACGCCGAACATTGCTGCGGCTCTCGAGCTTTCGCCGAAAAATTCCATATTCCTCACCCCATTGTTGGTGACCATGAAAGGACCCCTGGATAGAGGCCTTGCGGGCGAAGGATCAAGTACGCAGCCGATGCCCCATTGGACGAAAGCGCTACGAGACGGTGCGTTCAAAGCCTGCAATGCGTGTGAGCGGCACTATTCCGCTGCCGCAACGGCCTCTGGCGCTGGCGAGGGAATTTGCACCGGCAGCCAAATCACCGTCGCCAGGATGATGGTGGACGCTCCGGCCAGAACCGAAAACAACGTATCGAAACCCCAACTCCCGTAGATCCAGGCAATCATGGGGATTGCCAGGGCGAGGGCGGAAAATGTCACGATATAGCGTATTGCAAAAATGCGGCTGCGCCAGTCGCTGTGGGCGATGCGGCTGACAAGCACGTCGTTTATAGGAATCTGACCGAATACCGCGAGCATGAATGCCAGGGCAACGAGGATTGCCGCCCAGTCTTCGAGACCAGGCATCGACAGAAAAAAGACCATCTGCAGGGCGGCGACGATGGTGAATATTGTGCGCAAAGGAAAGCGGTCGACCAGAAAGCCGACGACGATCTGGGCCAGCCCCGCCACCGCAAAGACAAGAAAGGCGTACCAGCCGACGAGCGATGCGGAAATCGCCATTCCGCCGAGCCGTTCGTCGAATATTTTCGGCAAGGCGAACGTTGTGCTTTGGTAGATCATTCCGCCGAGTGCGGTTGAAATAAAAACGATTGCGATTATGCGGATCATAAGGCTGCCATTGTCGGCAAAGAGCCGCCGCCCCGCAAGCCCGCCGGTTTTCGCTGTGCCAGGCTTCTTCGTGTTGGGCCTTTTCGCGGCGGTGCCGGCGCCGAACAGCGTCAGATAGGCAAGCCCGATGAGGATTGAGGCAATGCCCGGCCAAAGGAAAGCAGCCCGCCAGCCGGCGGTGTCAATGAGGATGCCGGTCAGCAGCGCCGCCGCGCCCACGCCCAGATTACCGTAGATGCCGTTGATTGCGATCGGCAGGCCCGTCTTGTCGCGTCCCTCGATCACCAGGGCCAGGCCGACGGGATGATAAATGGAAGCAAAAACGCCCATGACGAGCAAGGCGGCGCCGATCTGCATGGGAGATTGGGCAACTGAGGCGAGGATTGAGCTTGCTCCGATGCCGACAAAGAAGACGGCCATCATTCCCCGGCGGCTCCACAGATCCGCAATCCATCCGGACGCCAGGCTGCAGACGCCGAAAGCGACAAAGCTGGGCGTTGCATAGGGAATGAGCTCGGAATAGGTCATGTCCCATTCCTTGGCGAGCACCAGTGCCGCGACGGTCGCGAAGATGAGCACAAAGAAGTGATCGAGCAAATGCCCGATATTCAGGAAGAAAAAATGAATCCGGTCGCGGGGCACATCTCGTCTCCTACAAGAGCGTTGGCCGGGTGCGGCACGTGGTGGCTTGCGAACGCACCCGCTTCGCAAGGTTGAGCCTACCAGCCGCTGCCAAGCCGGGGGACAAATTAGCTTTGGCGTGATATCGATGTCAGGTCAAATTTCGTCGCATTCGGGTCAAAGCCAATATACCGGATGAAAGCAGCACCGCGAAGCACCGATCCAAAGGATTACCAGCACAGCGCTCGCTCGGTCGTCATTATGGCGAAGACCTTCGCCGACCGCGACCGTGTCCCCGATCACAGCCATCCGCGTGATCAGCTCCTTTATGCCATCTCGGGGGCGATGCGGGTGCGAACCGCCGAAGAAGCGTGGATCGTGCCGCCGGACCGCGCCATCTATGTCCCGGCCGGGACGGTCCATTCGGTCGAGGCGCGCGGCCGGTTGGAGATGCGGACACTTTATATTTCTCCCGGCGCCGGCCCCGGCTTGCCGGCAGAGCCGGCCGGTATCCTGGTCTCGGCGTTGCTGCGTGCCCTGGTATTGGCTTTGTTGGATGAGCCGATTGAATATGACGATACCGGCCGCGGCGGTCTTTTGGCGCGGCTTATTCTGCTTGAAATCCGGGACGCAAAACAGCTGAGACTATCCGTTCCAATGCCGCGCGATCCACGCCTTGGCCGGTTATGCGCGGAATTGCTGTCCGACCCCCGGCGGGCGGAAACGCTCGACGGTTGGGCGGAGCTCACGGGGGCGTCGGCGCGAACCCTCACGCGCCTGTTCCGGCGCGAAGTCGGAATGACGTTCCGGGCCTGGCGGCAGCGGGTGCGCTTTCACAGTGCCCTTGAGGCACTGGCCGCCGGCGAGCCGGTGCAAAACGTGGCGAACGCCAATGGTTATGCAAGCCCGAGCGCATTTACAGCCGCGTTCCGCAAGGCGCTTGGCGTGGCGCCGAGCCGGCTTATTGCCGGAGGGGGGCGCGAGGCTGAGGCGGGCGGCCCGCACCGGCGCACCTGAATTTTCAGGATGGGACGATTCACGCAAGGCGGTGCCGGACCCTGGCGCTGTGTTCGATGGCGCCGACCGGCAGCTTATCAAGATCAAACCTGTCGCGAAGCAGTTGCAGGAAGCGGAGTTCTTCCTGCTTGACTTCGAGATCCGCGGCGGCAACCTCGACCGCGAGGGCGTAGGCGGTCTCGTAAAGTTTCTTGGGGAGAACGTCGGCGACCAGATCGAGGATCGCATCAAGGCCGCCATCGGCGCTCAGCCGCTCGCCGCAGTCCTCGGCGGTCCTGACCAGTTTCTCAGTGTCAAAATCGGCGAATATCGGGAGCTGACTGACGATATTGCCTATTCGGGCCAGTTCCCGGTCGCTGATGGCCCGGTCAACCGCGGACATCGTGACCATCACATAGATAAGCGCTTCGTGATGCGTGACTGATTTGGGCATGCTGGGTGGTTCTCCTGAAGAGGTGTGCGGGCAGGAATTGCCAAGAGATGTAGCGCGCTCAGCGCCCGGATCAAGAGAGAAGTTATTGACGCTTGAGCAAAAATGCGCGAACCCAACCGCTGTGTGGCGGCAGACAGGCGGCGTCTGACGCAAGATCCCGGGCTTTTCCGGCTCAAATCCTGGAAAGGCAGATTGCGGCGGAAGGACAAGACGGAGCGCCAATGACGGTTCAGCACGATCCGGCCGAATTGGAAGTGGCCAAGGAAAGCAAGGCCTGGCCCTTCGAAGAGGCGAGAAAGCTGATCTCGCGGCTCGACAAAATGAATCCGGCGCCGGCGCGGGTCGTCTTCGAGACCGGCTATGGTCCCTCGGGGCTGCCGCATATCGGCACATTCGGTGAAGTGGCGCGCACGGCCATGGTGCGCCACGCCTTCGAAGTGCTGACCGGCGGCAAGGTCGAAACGCAACTCATCTGCTTTTCCGATGACATGGACGGGCTGCGCAAGGTG
>CAYWBS010000117.1:0-7957 GCA_964456215.1 uncultured Hyphomicrobiaceae bacterium | reverse complement strand
TGGGTTTTTGCCGAACAAGCGACCGGTGATTCTCTTTGAGCGGCACAAGTTTCATCGGCACACGGGCGGGGCGTATGACGAAAGCCATCCTGACATCAGCTATCCCAAATGGGGTGGCTATGCGGGAGATCAATATCAAAAAATCGCGCGGGCGGCGCAGCTCAACCTTGTTGCCGCGCTAAAGAGCGCTTCCTGGGGGTTGGGCCAGGTATTGGCTGAGAATGCCGAGCAGCTTGATTATTCCGATGCCATCGAGTTTGTGACACGCATGCGCGGTTCCGAGGACGAGCACCTCGAGGCCATGGCGCGATTTATTGTCTCCAATGATCTCGTCGATGCATTACGCCGTCACGATTGGCGCACTTTCGCCTGGCGCTATAATGGCCCGCAATATGAAAAAAACAGCTATCACACACGGCTGCAATCGCGATACCAGCGCTACGCCAACGGACCGAAACCAGATCTCGCGGTGCGCCAAGGACAACTTTATCTGGGTTATCTCGGATTTTCTCCAAAGGGTGTTGACGGATTTATGGGCTCGAAGACCCGCTTGGCGCTGGCCGGTTTTCTCAATCGCCTCGGCCGGAGCGATATTGACGTCACTGGATTGACGACATTCCCGGGCGAAATTCTCGACGTACTCATACAGGAAATGGAGCGGCTTTCAGACCAGTGGCCGATCCGGGCCGCGGCAACAAGTTGAAGGGCGCCGATTTGACCTACCCATGTCGGCCGTTTCCGTCCGCCTCCAATGGAAGCGGCATGCCTGCGACCGCGGCAATTTATTTGTGCATAAACGACATGCCTTAGATCAAAATATCGCCCTCACTTTCCCAGTCCTTCGATATATCGGTCTACACCGTCGACTCCGAGTTTTCTGTTTTCAATTTCAGTCAATATTTTTTCGAATTCCTGTTGATCGAAAGGTCTGCGTCTGACGATCGAGCGGGGAGCGAAGCGCGGCGCTTTATCCCATTGCGGCCCAAATCGGCGAACGGCTGCGTACATGACCCGCGCAGTGCTAGCAGCCACTTCGCTCGCTAAAAGCGCCTCATGGAATAAGCGATGAACGAATATCGACGATTCAACCTGTTTCTCACACAAATAATCATGGATAACCGCCGCGTTGCGATACCGGCCCGACCACGGCCCGCCGACAATGCTCCAGACGGCTTTGGGAATCGACGCGCCGTTTACCACTGTCCCTTTGGGCACGGTCCATGATTTGCCGGCCGCGTCGACATATGTATAGTCGCTCAGCAGCTCGAATTCGGTCCAGCCGGGATCATATTCACCAGCATTTATATATTTGGAGGCGACGTCCCTTAATTCCAAATTGCCTTCAAACCGGCCTTTGGCCTGAGAAGAGAGCGGCAGAGAAAAACAAAATATGACAACCAGGAATAAGCGCAAGTTCTCCTCCCGGTGAGACTTTTCTGACTGATTTTCCATCGACTGCGGTGGAACGATACCAAAGGCGGACCGACTTGCAAGCATGATACCGCCAAATACTGCGTCCTGATCTCGCCACATGTCGACCTGCTGGTCGCGTCTGGGGTCACATTTATCAGATCATCTAATTAAAGCGGACGACGGGCCGGCCGAAAGACTGGATCAGGCAATCCTCCGGCAATCGGCTAATGGGCGAATATATCGGTATCCGCCCACCCGGCAAGATCTAGGCGGACCCGCGCAGGCAGGAATTCGAAGCAAGCTCTCGCCATGTCCTGACGGTTCTCTCGGGCGAGCCGGGCGTCGAGTTCCTCTTTCAGGCGATGCAGGTGAAGCACGTCGGCGGCGGCGTAATCGAGCTGCTCCTGGCTTATGTTTTGCGCATCCCAATCGGAACTCTGTTGTTGTTTTGCCAGGTCGATATTCAGCAATTCCCGGCAGATGTCCTTGAGGCTGTGGCGGTCGGTATATGTGCGAGTCAATTTCGACGCGATCTTCGTGCAATAGACCGGCGCCCCCATGACCCCCAAATGATGGAAGAGAGTGGCAAGATCAAAGCGCGCAAAATGGAAAATCTTCAATATGTCGGGATCTGCGAGAAGCCCGCGGAGAACGGGTGCGTCATAGGCTCCCGCGTCGAATTGCACCAGATGGGCGGTGCCGTCGCCGGATGACAATTGCACAAGACAAAGCCGGTCCCTGAGCGGGTTCAAACCGAGTGTTTCCGTATCGATCGCGACGCTGCCGGAAAATGGGTGGGAGTGCGGCAAGTCGCCTTTATGAAGTTCGATGGTCATTGGCTTTCTTAAAGAAAATCCGGCCTCGCCAGCCAAGAATTGTGTGAATAGGGAACGCTGTGGTTCGCACGAACATTGCGGTCAGACAACAAAGGACAATGCAAGGAAACGCGTACAAAAGACGCATAAGCTGCGATCTATTGGTGCCCAGGAGAAGACTCGAACTTCCACGGCCTTGCGGCCACTGGCACCTGAAGCCAGCGCGTCTACCAATTCCGCCACCTGGGCATGACACTTAGTCAAGGTCATGAGTTAGGCCGCCGTTCCGCTCTTGTCAATTGTCCTCCCGAACCCCCGCACATGGCTCAACGCGTGAAGGCGCCGGGCTGCCCCATCGACGCCTTGATTGGCTGCAATGAAACCGATTATCTGGCGGAGGACTATGTACAATACGATAAAGAGCGGGGTAACCTATCGTGTCAAAAATGAACAGCACGAGTCTCATCACCGTGTTCGGCGGATCAGGGTTCGTCGGACGTCATATTGTACGCGCCCTGGCCCGTCACGGCTATCGCATCCGTGTCGCCGTGCGCCGTCCGGATCTTGCAGGTCATTTGCAGCCTCTCGGCGGCGTCGGCCAGATCCATGCCGTGCAGTCGAATCTGCGCAATCAGCAGTCCGTAGACCGAGCGGTTCAGGGCGCGACGGCCGTCATCAACCTAGTCGGCATCCTGTATCAGAGCGGTAGACAGACTTTCCAGGCTATTCACACGGAGGGCGCGGCATTTGTTGCGGCGGCGGCAAAAGAGGCCGGCGTGGAACGGCTGCTGCACCTCTCCGCGATCGGCGCCAATCCGGCCTCAAAGTCGAATTATGCCCGCAGCAAGGGCCTGGGCGAGAAGGAAGTGCTGTCAGCGTTTCCGCAAGCCGTGATTTTGCGCCCGTCCGTCATCTTCGGCCCCGAGGATGAGCTGTTTAACAAGTTTGCCGCCCTCGCACGGCTGACGCCGGTACTCCCCCTTATCGGTGGCGGCCGTACGCGCATGCAGCCGGTCTATGTCGGAGATGTGGCGGATGCAGCGGTCGCCGCGATCGAGGGTCACGCCAAGCCGGGAACGGTATACGAGTTGGGCGGACCTCAGATATGGACGCTGAAGGATATTATGGAAGCCGCCATACGCTATTCCGGGCGCCGCCGCATCTTCATACCGGTCCCCTTCTGGTTTGCAAAAATGAAGACCTTTTTCCTTCAGTTGCTGCCAACCCCGGTGCTTACAGTTGATCAGGTGCGCCTGCTCCAAATCGACAATGTGGTAAGCGATAAGGCGATCGAAGAAGGGCGTACCCTTGCCGGCCTGGGCCTGCCCGCGCCTCACGCCGTCGACTCCATTGTCCCTACCTATTTGGAGCGGTTCAGTCCCCGTGGGCAGTTTTCCGTCAGGCGGATTTGACGAAAGCCCGATTGAGACGCTGTTACCCATAAGCCAAGACCAGCAGAAACGCTCCGAGCGCAAGCCGGTAAAGGACAAACGGCAGAAAGCTCATCCGTTTGACAACGGCCATCAGGAAGGCGATCGCGGCGATTGCTGAGAAAAAAGTCAGGCCGGCGGCGAACAGCGCATCGGGAGGCACGGACAAGCCCTGCTCGTGAAGGTCGAATACGGTCAGCAATCCGGCGCCGGCGATTGCCGGAATCCCGAGCAGGAAGGAAAAGCGGGCCGCCTCCGCCCGTTCAAAACCGAGCCAGCGGGCAGCGGTGATGGTGATTCCCGAGCGGCTGGTTCCGGGAACGAGGGCAAGCGCCTGTGCAAAACCGATGATCATCGCCGGCCCAAACCTCATGTCTTCCACATTCAGCATACGAAGACCGGACCGGTCCGCAACATAGAGTATGACCCCGAATATGATCGCGTTCCAGGCAACAATCTCGATGCCCCTGATATGGTCCAAAAATCCCGTCAGCTTGAAGGCGACGCCGACAACAATCGCCGGAACCGTCGCCAGGGCTATGAACAATGCAAGCCGGGCTTCCGCGGAAAAATTGAAACGCAGGAGATCCCAGGTGCCCTTGAAAAGCTTTATGACGTCCCGCCAGAAATAGACAATGATGGCAAACAGCGAGCCCACATGCACCATGACATCGGTAACGAGGCCCTGATCAGGCCAGCCGAAGAAAACTGGAATGAGGATCAAATGACCGGAAGACGATATCGGCAGGAACTCGGTTATGCCCTGGACGATGGCGAGAATAATGATTTGTTCAAGCGGCATAAATTTTCTCCAGAATGCGGAAGGGACGCTCCGGCTTGTCGGCGTGGCAGCGTGGCTCTATACCTGATCGGCAGCATACAAGAAACGGTCGATTAAGGTGGAAGAAAGCCTGCGGGATATTTTTGGCCGATGCTTACACTGATTCATTATACCTTATGCCCGTTGTCACGCTCGATCCGGCTGGCCCTTTCGGAGTGTGGATTGACGGCGGAACTGGCCGAAGAGGAGCCCCGAACCTGGCGCAAGGAATTTCTCGAACTTAACCCCGCCGGCACGCTCCCGGTACTCATCGCCGACAATGAACAACCGATTTGCGGCGTTTATGCCGTGTCCGAATATCTCGCCGAACTCGCGGCCGAACCAGGCGGCGACAGCCGGCGTTTCGCGTTATTTCCTGGAGACGCGTTTCAGCGCGCCGAGGCAAGGCGGCTTGTGGATTGGTTTCATAGAAAGTTCGAGGCAGAGGTCACCACTTATATCTTCGAGGAAAAGCTTCACTGGAGATCCCGTCCGCAGAGTGACGGGCCGGACCTTGAGGCGTTACGTGCAGCGCAAAAAAATCTTCGCCATCATCTGAGCTATATCGGCCATCTGATGGATGAGCGGCGGTGGCTTGCGGGCGATGAATTGAGCTTTGCGGACCTGGCGGCCGCAGCACAGCTCTCATCGATGGATTATCTCGGCGACGTACCGTGGCAGGTCAACGAAGCGGCCAGGATCTGGTACGCCAGGGTCAAATCGCGTCCGTCCTTCCGCCAATTGCTTAATGACCGGCTGGCGGGCGTCACACCGGCAGTGCATTATGCAGTGCTGGATTTTTAGGGACGTGATTTTTGCTGGAAAACCTCAAAGCACGATTGAAGTCCCTGGCGTTCGAGGCGGGCTTTGACGATGTCCGCGTGACGGCTCCGAATTCCATTCCCGAGGCCGGTAAGCGGCTCAGACTTTTCCTGGAGCAGGGCCATCACGGCGACATGGGCTGGATGACGAAGAACGCCGAGCGCCGGGCAGACCCAGGCCGGCTCTGGCCCGGGGCGAAATCGGTGATTGTCTTTGGCCTGAATTACGGACCAGGAGAGGACCCACTGGCCGTTCTGGAGAACAAACGAGCCGGGGCTGTTTCAGTTTATGCGCATGGCACCGACTACCACGCCATTATCAAAAGAAAGCTGAAGCGGATCGCCGGTTGGCTGCAACGTGAAACCGGTGCCGAAGTGAAGGTTTTCGTCGATACCGCGCCGCTCATGGAAAAACCGCTCGGCGAGGCGGCAGGGCTCGGCTGGCAAGGCAAGCACACCAATCTGGTGTCGCGAAAGTTTGGTTCTTGGCTGTTCCTCGGAAGCCTCATGACCACCGCTGAGTTGCCGGTGGATCCACCGGAATCGGATCATTGCGGGGCGTGCCGGCGGTGTCTCGATATTTGTCCGACGAACGCCTTTCCGGCACCTTATCAGCTCGATGCGCGGCGCTGTATTTCCTACCTGACCATCGAGCACAAGGGACATATCGCCGAAGCTCTGCGGAAACAGATAGGCAACCGGATTTTCGGCTGCGACGACTGCCTTGCCGTTTGTCCGTGGAACAAATTTGCCGAGAGAGCCCGCGATGCCCGGTTTCATGCCCGTCACTGCGCGAAAGACGTTCCCTTTGCGACCTTCCTCAAAATGGATGACGCGGCGTTTCGCGTCCGGTTCCGGGGCTCGCCCGTCAAGCGAACCGGACGCGACAGGTTCACCCGCAACGTGCTGATCGCCGCCGGGAATTCGGGCGACGCCTCATTGATCCCGGACGTCGAAGCCTTGCTTGACGATCCGTCGCCGCTCGTTCGCGCCATGGCGGTTTGGGCGTATGGACAACTCGCCTCAATGGCGCGGTTCGCCGCAGCCAGGACTCACGCTCTCGCCTGCGAAACCGATAGTGCCGTCCTTACGGAATGGCACCGGAATCCGGGACGGCAGCCCGCTGATGGGGCCGCGCAATGAGATGACGAGACAATGAAGAGGCTGTTCTGCTTCGGTTTTGGCTATTCCGCAATGGCACTGGCGCGACATTTGGCGTCTCAGGGCTGGCGCGCCTCCGGCACGGTGAGGTCTTCAGAGCGCGCCTGGGAAATCGAAGCGGTCGGATTTTCGCCAATTCCGTTTTCATGTGACAGCCGGTCCGCCGCCCTCGACGGCGAAATCAACGCCGCCACGCACATTCTGATATCAATTCCACCCGGAGAAAACGGCGATCCGGTCCTGCGTCTCCATGACAATCTTCTCCGCCGGGCCGAGGCGCTCGAATGGCTTGGCTATCTCTCCACCGTCGGCGTTTATGGCGATTGGGGTGGAGCCTGGGTAACCGAAGACAATGAAACCCGGCCTGTCTCCGAACGTTCGAGGCGCCGCGTTGGCGCGGAGCGCGCCTGGCTGGATCTTGCCGAAAAGTGGACGCTTCCAGTTCATATTTTCCGCCTTGCCGGCATTTACGGGCCGGGCCGCAATGCACTTGAAAACTTGAGGAACGGCACGGCGCGTCGGATCGACAAGCCGGGACAGGTTTTCAACCGTATTCACGTCGACGACATCGCCAATATCCTTGCGGCGTCAATTGCGAGGCCAAAATCCGGCGCGATCTACAATGTCAGTGACGATGAACCCGCACCGCCCCAGGATGTCGTGGCCTTTGCCGCCCAGCTTTTGCGGCTGACGCCACCGCCGCTCATTGCATTCGAAAAGGCCGAGCTCACGCCGATGGGTCGCAGCTTTTATGGCGAGAATAAACGGGTCTGCAATGACCGCATCAAGAAGGAGCTTGCGGTTGATCTCATCTATCCGACATACCGGCAGGGGCTGGCGGCGATCATGCGTTCTCTGAGAGATGACGGTTCGCCGGAAAGCGACTATTGAGGCGTTGTCCGCCAAAGCGATGCGTTAGATGAACAGACCGGGCTAACCATTTCCACAGGCAACTTTTGTCGTCGTTCTCCATTCAGCCGCCGTTCAGGTACCTGCCGTTATGTCCTTGGCAACGCTCATAGGGGGAGATCACGTCATTATGCGTAAGCTATCAATATTGTTCCTCGCATTATCTGCCTCTTGTCTTTTTGCGGCCGGAGACGCCGTGGCTGACAACGTTACGATTGTCCTGCGCCTTGAACCGAAAAAAGCTTCCGGCAGAAACTGGGATATCGGCCGTGGCGCTGATCCGATTATTTGTTTGACGGACGGGTGCTATGTCAGCGAGGGCCTTGCCAGAAACGCAAGATATTATCGCGGTCGGAGCGTTTTCCTGCCCGGCGTTCGCGCCGGTAAATGCCGCAACAGGCTGTCATGCGTATTTCGCAACGTTCATCTCAAAGCCGGCAAAGACACTGTACAACCGATTGACCTTGACGCCTTTGAACATGATTTCCTCGAACGAAGGCCCATTCAGGCCGATCAAACTTGTCTGCTGGCAGACAACAATATCCAGTGCTCCAACGGCATATTCACGGCCAACTATGCGATCTGGGC
>CAYWBS010000116.1:0-7959 GCA_964456215.1 uncultured Hyphomicrobiaceae bacterium | reverse complement strand
GAAGCCCGGCAGGCGCGGCACGATCGACATGCTGGCCGAGCAGATGATACCGCCGGAAGAACAATCGACGACATCGACCCCGCATGACTTAAGCTTTCTGGCAAGTGCGATGCTATCCTCGATGCCCCACATCCCCCCTTCGCCGTCGACTGCGGATAGCCGGAAAAAAAGGGGCTTCTCCTCGGGCCAGGCTTGGCGGACGGCGCGGCTGACGTCCAGCGCAAACCGCATGCGGTTTTCCAGGGATCCCCCATAGCGATCCTTGCGCTGATTTGTCAGCGGCGACAAAAACTGGTGGACCAGATAGCCGTGCGCGCCGTGGATCTCGCAGATTTCGTAACCGGCCTTGTGCGCTCTCCGGGCTGCCGAGCTGAAAGCGTCGAGAACGTCATCCATGTCTGATTGGTCCATCTCTTTGGGGATATGAGCATCCGGTGACTTGGGAATCGGGCTTGGAGCCAAACCCTGCCAGGGCGCAAAGCCGGCTTCCGCGTCTGCTTCCGTCAAGGGGGCCCAGTTCCTGATGGCATCATGGCAGGACGCCTTGCGGCCGGAGTGGCCCAGCTGAATTGCCGGGGTAGCGCCATAGGCCTTCAGGAAATCGGTGATGCGTTTGTAGTGTGCGATGTGGTCGTCGCGCCAGATACCTGCACAGGAATATGTCTTGCGTCCGCGCGCTTCGACAGCCGTCTCCTCGCCAAAAACTATCCCGCAGCCGCCTATCGCGAGTCTGCCCAAATGAACAAGCTGCCAGTCATTGGGCGAGCCATCCCTCGACGCATATTGGCACATCGGCGAGGCGACGACGCGATTCCGCGCCGTCACACCGCGGATGGGAATGGGCGTGAAGAGAAGGGGGCGCGTCGTCGATGTTCCAGGCTGTTCCGGCATGCCGATGGGTGCTCCGCTTCCTTTGTCAGCACATTTATCGTAGCGTTGTCACTCTCCGCATCAAGTTCGGAATTTTGATCGACGAATTGGGGAACGGTGGCTTCGCCCACCTGAGCGCCGCCAATTTGAAGCCGGACCCGATCGGCATAAAAACCGGTAAATGGGTCACTGTCCGCCGTCAAAGGACCGAGAGGGGGGAAGCTGGTCTTCAATTGTTTGTAGATCATAAATATTGGCAGCACTTATTAGAAGTTCTGTTAGATTTCAGCCGTTGACAAAGATCAAATTTAGGACACAACTCATCCTTATCTATGGTTTTTACTCAAATTCGTCATTTGAGCAGATTCGGCAAACGGACGGTTTTGTCCCAAGGAGTGTTAAATGAAGAAGTTGCTGTTCGCGATCGCTCTGGTGATCGCATCTGTATCGCAGGTTTCCGCTATGCATTGCCCGAAGGATATGGCGGCAATCGACGCCGCACTTCCAACTGCAAAACTCAGCGCAGCGGATATGACCAAGGTCAAGAAACTCCGCGCCGAGGGCGAAGCGCTCCATAAGGCCAAAAAGCACGGCGAGTCCGTCAAGGTGCTTGGCGAAGCAATGGAAATGCTGGGCATTAAGAAGTAGGGTGCCCTGTCTGGCATGATTTACGGAGTGCGGCACAGGCTAACGTGTTTTCTCCGTTTATTTTTTTGGGTCCGGGCGCGACAATCCCTCCGGAAGTTGCCCCGGGCAATTTTCCCGTTATCTTGTTTCGGCTTTTACGGGCAGACAGTGCCGCTGTCCGCTTTCAGGGCTGTAATGGCGCTTTTTGGCGGAATCGGCGAAGAGAAATTGTGTTTGCCGTATTTGACGAACTTCCAGAGTGCGTGCCGGGAATCTTCATTCCACACGCCGTCGACTTTGCCCTGGTAACATCCGACACGTTTGAGCTCAATTTGCACGATGCTTACAAGCGAGAGCGGCTTTTTCGCAGTCTCGTCCGACGCCGCCTTCCCGGCCGGTTCCGAGGCCGCGAGAGAGGGATTGACGGCCTGCTTGTCGTCTATTGCGCTGACGTCCGCCCTGGCGGGTTTCAACGCGTGCTCCGCCAACTCACGTGTTTGACCTTGCTCCTCCGGCTTGGATGGCTCCTCCGGCTTGGATGCAACATTCTCAGGAGCGCGCCGGCCCTTCAGCCTCGCACTTCGTTCCAGCTCCAGCGCGGCGGTCATCATCTTGATCTTGAGCTTGGCCGTTTCGGTCTCTTCACGCTGCTTGGCGAGCGCGGTTTTGACGTCACTCAGCGCACCCTCCGTCGCGTGCAGCGCCTTTCGTTCATCAGCCAGATCGGCCTGCAAGTTTCTTAATTCGCGTTCCGCTTTTTCGCGCGCGCGGCGCTCCCCCGCCAATTCGATTTTCGCGTGTTCGAATTTCCGCGATGACGATTTGGCCCTTTCACGCGACCTGATCAGCTCTTTCTTGATAATCTCAGCGGGAAGCTCGCTGATGGGTCCGCTTTTCGTGCCGCCCGCAGGCTCTATATACGCCGCAATGTCGACCGGAGCGCCGGATGTCCGGCTCTGTTGCGCCGCAATGAGCATTCCTCTGGTTTTGGAGACTTCGTGATACATCCAGCCAGTGCCAATGGCGCCAATAAATATGAGGACCGACAATGCGAGAAAGACGATCGTTCGAGCCATTACGCCACTCCAGCACGAATCATACAACGAGGCTCAAGCCATCTACCACGATGCCGCACAACTCCGTACGACCGGTTTTGACAGGCGCGCTTGGCAGCCATGCTCCGATCCTGGGAGCTATGATGCATCGACGCGCACGGGGGTGATCGAGATGAACCCGGCTTCAGCCCCACTCCAGCCATAGGAGACTTTTGCCGCCTTCTCCTAAGAAACAAGTGAAAATGGTACAAAATATGACGCGCCATTGAGACGTCGAGCATTGTTTGCTGCCGCAGGCCAACTCGCGAAGCGGTTCACATGAGAGGCATGACCCGGCCACCTAAACCGTTTTTCCGGATTCGTATCCTATTGTGGGCAATAGAGGTCCCGCAGCAGGTGAATTATTCTTTGCAGTTTATCGTCCGCAAGACGGTAATAGATAACGCGATGATCCCTGCGGGTGGCGACGAGATTGAGGTCCCTCAAGCGTTTCAAATGCTGTGAGAGCGCTGATGGAGACATGCCGACAAAATGCGCGAGTTCCCCGGCCGCGACCTCTTCCTCACCAATTCGGCAGAGGATGAGCAGCAAATTCGGATTAGCCAAAAACCTGAGAGTTTTTGTCGCGTCCTGAAGCGCGTCGTAGTCGATCTTTCTCATGCGGCAATCTGACCACTTCTCTTTGTTTTATAAATATCTAAATTTAGACATATCTAATATAAAGCAAAAGGAAAGGAAGAGACAATGCCTCGTGTCCTCCCCTGGCTGCAAGGTGGGCTTCTGCTAGGCGCTGTATTTCTGCTTGCGGTTGCCCTTGTCAAACCCATCGGGGTTTCCACGCAGTTTGTTATTCTCGATGCCATCGTTTGGGACTGGATCAATCCTGATATTGTCAACGAGGTGCCGGAGTCGAAAACCGGTTACGGATCGGCGAACGCCTATTTGAACAAGAGCGGTGGCGCCTATGCGAAGAATGCGGCAAATCCGCTGAATTACAGCTTTGTCTTCGTTGTCGCCCTGGCGTTTGGCGCGTTTCTTTCCGCCATTCTTGGTGGAGATCGTCCTACGGGCCGGCAATATTCCATGCCCGAAGTTTGGGCCATGAATTTCGGCTCCAATCCATTGACCCGGTTTATCGCCGCCTTTGCTGCCGGATTCCTTGTTCTTTTCGGCGCCCGGTTGGCGGGCGGTTGCACCAGCGGTCATATGATGAGCGGAATCATGCAAACCTCCGTTAGCGGTTATTTGTTTGCCGCCGCCGTCTTTGCGGCCGCCATTCCCCTAGCGATATTTATGTTTCCCAAACGAAGGAGTGTGTGACATGACCGAGTGGATTCTTGCTGTTGTTCTGGGAACGGCGTTCGGATTCGCATTGAACCGGGTCGGCGCCACAAACCCCGAGAACATTATCAACATGCTCCGGCTGACCGATCTGCATCTCATGAAAGTGATCCTTTTCGCCATCGGTTTTGCCTCTCTGCTGCTGTTTGCCGGCATGGGGCTCGGCTTGCTCGACCCCGGTCATCTCTCGGTGAAGGCGTCTTATCTCGGCGTTATCGTTGGAGGACTGCTTCTCGGTGTCGGTTTTGCGATTGCCGGGTATTGCCCGGGGACAGGCTTGGCTGCCGCCGCGACGGGCCGCATTGACGGCATCATTTTTGTCATCGGCGGGCTTGCGGGAGCGTTTGTCTACAGCCTGTCTTACGAAACCGCCAAAAGCATCGGTCTGCTGGACCATATATTCGGCGGCAGCGCGACGATCGCGGTGACCGGCAACGACAAATTCCCGGCGCTCATTAGTCAATATCCGGGCGAGATGGTAGCCGGCGCCTTGGCAATTGCACTGATGGTGATCGCGGCAATCCTACCGAAGGTTGTGCGCAAGGAGCGCGGCGCAGGAGGCGCTGAAAGCATCGCACACAAAGAAACGCCGCTGCCTATGAAAAGCTGAGAGCAGCGCCGAAGACGCTTGTAACGATCCTTGTAAAGGGCCGGTCATGACCGGCCCTGATTTTTCAGTATTGCTTTCCGGACAGTCAGGTCAATGGGCCGGGCAAACGGAACTCGCAATCAGGCTCGGCGAAATCGGCATAGCTGATTTGCTCTTCGACGCACTACGGCCAAAAGATGCTCGGCTAGCCGCCCACGGGCACGGCGACAAAGCGAAGATCGCCCTTGTCGTCCGAAATCAAAAGCAAGACTGACTTCCGGCCGGTCTTCTTGACCTCGGCGACACGCTTGGCAACATCTTCGGGCGACTTCACCTTCTGCTGTGTGACTTCGACAATAACGTCGCCGGGTTTTATATTTTTCTGCGCCGCGACGCTCGCCGATTCGACCTCCGTGATAACGACGCCTTTGACATCTTTGTTGATCTTGAACCGCGCCCGAAGTTCGTCCGTAATAGGCGCGATCGAGAGACCGAGCAATAGTTCCTTCTTGTCACTTGGCATATCGCCTTTCGATGACTTTGCGCCCTGTTCTTCTTCCAGGCGGCCGATTGTGACTTTGATGTCCTGCTTTTCGCCGTTTCTCAAAATCTCAACATCGACAGTATTACCGATCGGTGTGCGGGCGACGATACGCGGCAATTGCCGCATGGTCGGCACGTCAAAGCCATTGAACTTGGTAATAACATCGCCTGCTTTCAGGCCCGCGACTTCCGCCGGGCTTTTCGGAGTAACGCTGGCAACCAAGGCTCCCTTGGGCGAATCGAGGCCAAGGCTCTCCGCGATTTCCTCGCTTACGGACTGGATACGAACGCCGAGCCATCCGCGCCGGGTCTCGCCGAATTTCCTGAGCTGGTCAATCACATGAGTCGCCGTATTGGCAGGCACCGCAAAGCCAATTCCGATGGATCCTCCGGTCGGCGAAATGATAGCCGTATTCACGCCAATGACGCCGCCATCCATATTAAAGAGCGGCCCGCCGGAATTTCCGCGGTTGATGGCGGCATCCGTCTGAATGAATTCATCATATGGTCCAGCATTGATGTCGCGTTTCTTTGCCGAGATAATGCCGACGGTTACGGTGCCGCCAAGTCCAAACGGATTGCCAATTGCCATCACCCAATCGCCGACCCGCATCTTCGACGAATCACCAAATGAAACGGCTACCAATGGCGTTTTGGGCTCGACTTGGAGAAGCGCGATGTCGGTCTTTTTGTCGCGGCCCAGGACCTTGGTGACTTTGAGTTTTGTGCCATCGTTGAAACTGGCGATGATTTCCTCGGCGCCCTCAATGACGTGATTATTCGTGACGATGATGCCATTTGCATCGATCACAAATCCTGATCCGAGCGAACTGACCTTGCGCGGCGCGCCCTGCTCCCGCTGGCGGTTGTAGAATTCGTCGAAAAACTCTTCGAAAGGCGAACCCTTTGGCGCGCGCGGCATTGGCACGCCCCGCGAGCCCTTGAGAGTTTGTGTTGTCGAGATGTTGACCACGGCGTCCTGCAATTTTTCCGCGATATCGGCAACGGATTCCGGGCCGCGTGCGGATGCTTGCAGTGGTGCCAATATCAAGACTGCCAGAAGCAGCGCCGCCGCGATCAGACGTTCGCCATATCCACGGCCGCAAAACCGCGATTCAAGACGAGTGCTTGCAGGCCGGTGGCGTCCGTTACCAATATTATTCATCTTCAGAACTCCAATCCCTTTTAGCCACGGCATCTTGGTCATAGTTTTACCATCTCACCGGCAAGTTGGGATGACAATTTTCGTTGTCTTGTCCCAACAGTTTAAGTCGATGTGGGCGCAAGAAATTCGGCGGCCGCTGAAAAGGGTGGAAATAGGTCGCCGGGAGCACCATTTGCAAAATTGAATTCGGAGAAGCTTTGTCAAAATGCAGGCGACACCCTTTGATCTATACGGGTCACTGCACAGACTGTCGAAGGTTCGCATCACCACCGGGGATCCTTGCCATCACCTGCCCGCGATCGCTCCGGCCCGTTCAATTCCGATTAGCCGCGTACCAACCAAATAATGAGCACGCCAATGGCGATAGCGATCGCTCCCCCTGTTCTGAGGCCTAATTCTGACGTCTGTGCGGCAAACTCCAATAATCTGCCGGCAATATTGGGGAATAGGGCCCATAACAACCCCTCGATAACGAGGACGAGCCCCAGGCCAACAATCAAATCATTCATCAGCGGTTTTTGTCTCCGCCAGTGGATGGATTCGGATTGTTGAAATAGCGGAAAAACTCCGTATTCGGCGTCAGAACAAGCCGTGTATCGTTGGCTTTCAGGCCGGCCTCATAGGCCTGCATCGACCGGTAGAACGCAAAGAAGTCAGGGTCCTGGCTGAATGCGTTTGCAAATATCGCATTGCGCTCGGCATCGCCGTCACCGCGAATTTTTTCTGAATCCCGCGTCGCATTCGCCTTGAGAACCGTAACCTGGCGATCGCCATCGGCGCGAATACGCCGGGCCTGCTCTTCGCCGCGCGCCCGAATCTCCGCCGCCTCACGTTGACGCTCGGTCTGCATGCGCCGGTAGATCGCCTGGCTGTTGGCCTCGGGAAGATCGGCGCGCTTAATGCGCACATCAACGATTTCAATACCGAAATCCTTGGCCTTGGTGTTGAGCTGCTTGGTGATGTCGGCCATCAAATTCTCGCGCTTGTCGCGAACGAGATCGGTAAAGCTCGCGGAACCAAGCACGCTTCTCAACGAAGAATCCAATATGGCGCCGACACGCGAGGCAACATTGTCTTCGTCTCGGATCGACTGAAAGAACAGGAGCGAGTTGATGATTTTGTATCTGGCAAAGGAGTCGACGACCAGCCGCTTTTGATCCGACGCAATCACCTCCTGAGGATGAATATCCAAATCCAAAATCCGCTTGTCGAAATAGGTCACCGTTTGAATGAACGGAATTTTCCAGTACAGACCAGGCTCCCGGATGACCTCCTTTGCCTTACCGAATTCAAGCACAATGGCCTGCTCGGTTTGGTGCACGATAAAGAGCGATAAATACGCACCCGCGGCCGCAATGCCGAGGATGAACATTATTATGAGCGAGAAGGTTCTCATTACTGCGCACCTCCACCGGCCTTGTCGCGTCTCGTGAGTTCCGACAAGGGAAGATAGGGAACCACGCCTTGTCCGCCGCCCTTGTTGTCGATTATGACTTTGTCCATCTCTCCGAAGACACGTTCCATCGTTTCCAAGTACATGTGCCTCCGGGTGACGTCCGGCGCCTTCTTATATTGGTTGTAAACCTTCAAAAAGCGATCCGCCTGACCGACGGCTTCGGCGATCGTTTGTTCCTTGTAGCCTTTGGCGGCCTGCAAGATACGTTCCGCTTCGCCGCGCGCCTCGGGAACGATCTTGTTCGCGTAGGCTTCCGCCTCATTACGCACGCGTTCCTGGTCGGCACGTGCTGCTTGAACATCTCGAAACGCAC